>JAEWVY010000407.1 GCA_023396625.1 Pseudomonadota bacterium
GGGCTCTGCTGGCGGGTTTCGACGAGCAGAAAAACAAGGGGCTCGATCTGGCCGGCAATCCGGGGGACCCGGTGCTGGCGGCGGCCGATGGCCGCGTGGTCTACGCGGGCGCGGGCCTGCGGGGCTACGGCAACCTGGTCATCCTCAAGCACAACAACACCTACCTGACGGCCTACGCCCACAACCAGGCGCTGCTGGTCAAGGAGGACCAAACCGTCCGCAAGGGTCAGAAAATCGCTGAACTGGGCAACAGCGATGCCGACCGTGCCAAATTGCATTTCGAAATCCGCCGCCAGGGCAAGCCGGTGGACCCGGCGAAATACCTGCCGGCGCGATGAGCCCGGGCGGTTCGTGAAAGGCGGCGCCTGCCTCCTTGCGGGCCGCGACGGACCGGATTCGCGGGGTCAGGGGCTGCTGGCGCGCCGCATTCTCTCGCCCGCGGCGCGGCCCAGTTCGATCACGGCCATGGCGTAGTAACTGCTCCAGTTGTAGCGGGTGATGGCATAGAAATTCTCGGTGCCAGCCACGTAGTCGGGCGGCGCGTCTCCGTTCTGGAGTTCTACCAGCGCCAGCGGGCCCGGATGCCGCAGGGCCTCGCCTTCGAGCACGGCGCCCTTGCCGGTGAAGCTGGCGACACTGAAGCTGGGCAGGATGTCGGGGGCCAGCAGGGCGTCGAGGTCGAGGCGGCTCGGGTCCAGGCGCACGGGGTACTCGGTCGGCATGCCCGGGCGCCAGCCGAAGGCCTGGAGGTAGCTGGCCACTGAACCGATGGCGTCGTCCGCGCCGGAAAGGTCGATGCGGCCGTCGCCGTCGAAATCGACGGCGTGTTTCACCGAACTCGATGGCATGAACTGCGGCATGCCCATGGCGCCGGCGTAGCTGCCGCGGGGGGCCAGGGGGTCCGTGCCGGTGCGCTGGCAATGTGAGAGGAACTGCTCCAGTTCGCCCCGGAAGAATTCCTGCCGCGCGGCGGCGCGCGGGTGCGCGGCGGGAAAGTCGAACGCCAGCGTGGCCAGGGTGTCGATCACCCGGTAGTCTCCCATGTGCTGGCCGTAGAGGGTTTCGACACCGAGGATGCCGACGATGATCTGGGCGCTGACGCCGTACTCCTTTTCGGCGCGCTCCAGTGCCGCCGTGTTGGCCCGCCAGAACGCCTCGGCGGCACGGACACGGATCGGCTCGATGAAACGGGCGCGGTAGGCCTGCCAGTTCTTGGCGGTGCCGTTGGGCGGGGGCAGCATCAGCTTTAGCACACCTGGCAGAAAGCGCGCCTGGCCCAGGACCTGACGGATCTGGTCGCGGTCCAGGTCGCGGCGCTGCGCCACGTCGTCGGCGAAGCGCATGGCGTCTTCCCGCGTGGCGTAGGCCGGTCCGGGGGCGCTCACCCGCCGCGTCGGGCTGGTTTGGCGTGGGGTGTGGCCATTTTTTTTATGATTTTCGGCATTTCCCAGCGTGGGATATAAAAGTGCTGCTATTGAAAAAATAGTAATCGGGAGGAATTTCGACATGGTGGTGGCCAGGGAAGATGTCTGAATTCTCGCCGTAGCGCCGCCAGCGTGTCGTGGTGCGATGGCGTGGCGGGGCCGGTGGGCGAGGGGGGAGGCGCATAGCGCCATCGCTCAAGGCGAAGCAGCCACGCATGCAGCTTCTGCGCCTGGTCGGGCGTCAGCGCGGGCCGGCGGGTGCCTGTGTCCTGCGTGGCGGGCAGGGCGCGCACCAGTTGCCCCAGTTCACGCGGCGAGGCGTTGGGCGGCAGGGGCAAGCCGGCCGCGGCCAGCCGCCGCCGCGCGCGTGCCAGCAGCCGCAGCCACGGGTCGTGCTGGTGGCGTTCCCAGAGCGTCCATGCCGCACCCGCCAGGCTGGCGGCAACCGCCAGGGCGATCAGCAGCAGGCTCAGGTCCTGCCAGTCGGGGGCGTCGAAACCGAGCTGCCGCAACAGGTCCATCTGCCGGTTCTGGGTGTAGTTCAGCACCCATTGATTCCAGCGGTTGTTCAATGCGTTCCACCCCTGCCGCAGTTGCGCCAGCAGGTCGGGGCTGAGGGTGACCAATGCCTGGGCGATCACACCGCGCGGCACTTGCAGGCGTTGTGCCGTGCCGGTGCGTCCGGGGGCGACGGCTGCCGTCGGGTCCACGCGCACCCAGCCGCGGCCGGCTTCCCAGACTTCGGCCCAGGCATGGGCGTCGCTCTGGCGGACTTCCCAGTAGCCGTCGAGCGAGTTGAGCGTCCCGCCCTGGTAGCCGGTGACCACGCGCGCGGGCACGCCGAGCGCCCGCATCAGCACGACGAAGGCCGACGCGATGTGCTCGCAGAAACCCTCGCGGGTGTCGAACCAGAATTCGTCCGCGCTGTGGAGGCCGCTGACGCCGGGCTCCAGGGTGTACCGGTAGCCGCCATTGCGAAGACGCTCGAGCACAGCCGCCACCAGCGCCGTCGTGCGGGCGTCGGCCAGGCGGACGTCGGCCCGCATGTCGGCAGCCAGCTGCAGGGTGCGTGGATTGAAGCCGGGCGGGAGGTCGACGAATTGGCGCAGCGTTGACC
>JAEWVY010000003.1 GCA_023396625.1 Pseudomonadota bacterium
CCCCCCTCCTTGACCGCATCGAACAACTCGCTGGCCCTGCTGTGGCCCAGGCTATCCGTGCGGAGTTCGGCGGGCTGCAGGTCTACATCCCTGGCGATGCTGGCCTCAAGGCTCAGGAGACGTCGCCACACCTGGCGGCCGAATATTCAGCGGCGCTTGGCACGACGCCTCATTTTGACAAGCTGGCGGGCTCCAATATCGAGTTAAGTGTGACGCTGCGCTACAGCCGCAAGACCACAGAAGATGGACAAAAATTGATGGATTCTCTTGGAGCTGCGTTCAGAAACACCGATGATGTAGAAACCGAACTCCAACTCGTAGATGGCGGGAGCATCAAAGGGTCGGATTTGAAGCTGACGGGCTCCATCGGCGTTATGTCATACGATGGTCAACTCAACGCCTCAGAGGTATATGAAGGATTGCGGCAATGGCTGCTACAGAAGGTTTCGGAGCAAGAACTGGCAGCCGACTAATAGGTCGGCTGGCCGTTCCTCGCGTCGTTACTTTTCCGATCCTTATTGCATTTGGCCTCGGCCTTTCGCAGCTTGCGTGGCATTACGTAGATAGCGTCAAGATCTTGGCTTGGGCGTCAGGGATGAGTTCACCGTTTTGCATGCTCTGCGCTACGGCCGTCTGGGCAATGCGTGACCGCATAGATGACGCGGTAGACACTGAGTTGATGTCTTCGAGCGAGTACCGTCGATTTGACGAAATAGTCCGCAAGCATCGGGCCAAGTCAACGTTTTGGGCAGCGATTACTGCGGTGATGGCAATGTTGGCCTCGGGGCCTGCAGTTTCCAATCAGCTGATTGGTCCGATATGGCACGGAATGGTGCTTCTCAGCGGCGCTGCTATTGGGGTCGCGATCTACGCATATTTGTTGGCCAATTATTGGGAAAACCAGATCCAGGGCTATAAGAGCCAACGACGACTGTCCGATAAGCAAAGACGCGAACGAAATCAGCTGTTGGAAGACATCAGTGCCAATGCCGGTACTCTAAAAGGCAGCGGCTGGATTGACGGGCCGACGCTAAGTCAGCCAACGCCGCATCAGCATTGATTCTGCAGGCGTCGGTGTGCAGTATCTTCCACTGATTGCGTGCGCAGCCAATACCTAAAACGCTTTATTTAGCCCACCTCGCGCGCGCGCGAGCCTCGTTAAATGGTGCGCGCCATTGTTTGCAACAGCCCGTGCGGGCGCACCATGGCCCCATGCAAACCTTCATCTCATAACATGACCCCCCTCCTTGACCGCATCGAACAACTCGCTGGCCCTGCTGTGGCCCAGGCTATCCGTGCGGAGTTCGGCGGGCTGCAGGTCTACATCCCTGGCGATGCTGGCCTCAAGGCTCAGGAGACTTCGCCACACCTGGCGGCCGAATATTCAGCGGCGCTTGGCACGACGCCTCAATCACTTCCAACGCTGATCGCATACGGTGAACATTGGGGTCATCGGCGTCAAGCACTTGATTCGGCGCTCCAAGCTGTAGCCACGCTCGCCGGAACGCCGCAGCAAACGCCGGCCCATCAGGATGCGTGCGCACCAGTGCCGCCACAGCGCACACCAGCACCGGAAGCTCCCCCTCCATTCCTTGCACGGCTTCGCCAAGCGTTGCAACGCTTGCTGCCATGGTACTGATAGGGCTTCAACCGTAGTGGCGCACAAGGCGCCAGAAAGCACACCATGAACTACGCACCCACTCATGATTTCAGTGTCGTCTTAGCGACGATTCCGGCAGAGCGCCTGCAGGCAGCTCGAAACCTGCTCTATCGGCTGGTGCAAGAGGGAGCTTCATTGAATGAAGCAGGGCCGCAATTGCAACGCGCGCTTGGTGGTGCTCAGCCAGCCCAGCCGGAACCTGCGTCATAGCCTGGCCCGAAGAGGCAAGCTGGCGAGCCACAAACAGCAGTTGCACATGGCGTTCAAGCAGCACGCGCCATGCGCCAGGTGACACGCCAGTCCAGTCGTCATCATCAAGCACCAGCGCCTGCACGGCCGCGTCTGCCTCGGCTTCGAACGTGGATGCGTAGGCGACGCTACCGATCTGCGCCATATGCGGTCGAAACAGTGCATTCAGCGGCCACAGCGCACGCTGTACCTGGTCTGGTGAAAACGGCTGTGGCAAAAAGGACTCCAGCGCCTGGCCGGTCAACTGCTGCACATAAGCACGTATCAATTCGAGTCGATTCATCGTCTATATCATCCTCATGCGGTCGCCGCGAAGACCACATCCGACCCGCCGTTGGACGGGAACACCAGATAGCTGTTGCCCTTCTTCTGGCGCCGGATCGCGCCCAGCTCGTCGGCGAAATACAGCACGTAGCGCGCCGTCTCGGCATCTGGCGCGGCGGCCATGTGGGGGTAAAGGGCGGTCTGGCGGATGCCGCCGGGGTTCTCGGCCAAGATGGGGGCGATGGCCTGCAGGCACTGCGCATACAGCGGATCAGCCGAGGCGAAGGCCATCATGATGTGCTTGAAGTCGCGCTGCTCGCCTTCGCTGGCCGTCTTGATGCCGTAGGCGATTTTTTGCAGAAAACGGCGGGCATCGTTCCATTCGCCACGCGCCATCATGGGCGCGATGGTTTGGAACAGCGGGTGCCCGGTGTAGTCGTATTCCACGCCATCCACGGCGACCTGGAGCTGATTTCTATGGGCTGGCCGTGATGCCGGCCCAGGCGCCACAGCAGCCCCATCCAGCGTTGAGCGAAAAGGTTTGCTCGCGGTCACCGCGATCCACGCCAGCAACCCCAGCAGCACGAGAAACACAAGCACTACCCAGCCCATCTCACGCCCCTCCGTAGTTCACGTCATTGGCCGCCTCACGCGGCCTTACCCAGCGGCCTCACCCTATCTTGGGTTTCATTTTCAGGGTGTAGCGATAGGTCGCGTCAAGTTGCTCATCGTCCAACTCCGTAAGTGACTGCGCGTTGAAGCTCTTCGTGATGTAAGGCCGGTACGCAAATTCATCGCCCAGCTGGTTGATACTGCGCGCCTTGATGGCGCCAATCCGACTGTTGCGCCATTTTGGGTCGCGGCTGCGTGCCAGCTTGCCGCTGCGCAGGATGGCCATCTGTTGCTGCACGTAGGCGCAGGCTGCATCGAAGTTGGCCTGTCGCATATGCGTATAGGTTCGGCTTTTCCCGGCGCGGTTGATCTCAATCCAAGCCTGTTGTGGAGTAATCGGCTTTGCGCGCGTCTTCACGTTCCCACTCAGCTGTATCCACTCGCTATGGAGCCCCTTCAATTCGGCAGCTTGCTCGTCTGAGATGTGATCGACCGGCGGAGGCACGGGTTCCAAAGGAGGCTTAGTTCGCTCAGGGCTTGTAACTATGGTGACGGCACCCTGATTGCCGATGATGTTGGTTCCACCGTGGATGGCCGTGACGTTGTTGGTAGGCCCAGTATCAGTGTTCACGTCACGACCCGCGGCGTTACCTCTGAGGCTTATGACCTTTCCCATTTGACTCCTCCGAATTGACGTTGACATCGCGGCCTGCGGCATGGCCGTGTTTGGATGACACCTTGATGGACTTAGGTTGCGCGCCTGCTGGCGCCTCGGCATCCACGGTCTGCTGCACAGCAGCTGGATGTTCTGGCTTTTGGCGCTGTAGAGCCCTCTTCACTGGGGCGGAGGTCGTGCTCGCTTTCGACGGAATGCCTGCTGCAAACACCGCCGCCTGCTGTATCAGACTCACTTTGGCCTCATCGCTGCAACTTCGATAGCTGCCTACCAACGCCCTCTCATCGGGCTGCAATTGAGTCAGCGCCCTGCGCAGTGCAGTGGCGTCACCCAACTCGGCAAAGAAAAGAATTTCTTGCAATGCCCGCATGTGGTGCGGCTCCAACCCTTCGATCTGCGCCTTGCCCGCCGCCAGCTTGAGCAGGTCTATACGGCGGGCCATCTCCCGCTCGCCGTCACTCTGCAGCATGGGACCTTCCCCAGTAGCCAGCCAGTCGCCGCGGATGTGGAGCTTCCTGATCAACGCCTCGCTTTCCTCTCGGGTGAGGTTCTTAACCCTACCCGAGGTCATCGCTTTTACGCGGCTCAACGAGACCCCCAGCAATTCGACTAGGTCGGATTGCTTGAGATGGCACTCACGCATCACTTGTTTTAAAAGTTCTGAAAGCAAACCTAACCCCTTGCAAGGTTTGAAAATCAAACCTACAATTTCACCAACAACGAACAAACAACGGCAAACAAACTTTCTCACAGGAGCCACGGCAATGACCCCCGACCAAATCAAGCAAAGGTTCCGCCAGCGCGGCGAAACCTTCAGCCAATGGGCGCGCGACAACGGCTATCCCGTCAACAAAGTGCTGCGCGTGCTCAATGGCTTCGAAAAAGGCCACTACGGCAAGGCCCACGAGATCGCTGTCAAGTTGGGCTTGAAGCCCAGCACCGATGCCACCTTGCAATGACGCCAGTGTACGCAATGACCTGTTACGCACTCTACCGGATGCAAGCCTCTTTTGTCATGCGCAACCGCAGCATTTGTTTGCAGGCCGCCGTCGCGTCTGGCCAAGGGGCCTTCCAATGACCCGCCGCAATTGGAAGCGCTGGCAACCCGCCACCCTGCGCGACGCGCTCAAGGGCTGCAAGGACTTTGCCCTGGAGCGCCACAACCTGAGCGTGGAGCGCATCGCCGAGCGCATGGGCCTGGAGGACCACTGGGCGCTCTACAAGTGGATCGCCAATGGCCGCATGCCCCTGGTGCTGGTGCCCGCCTATGAGCACGCCTGTGGCATCAACCTGGTGGCTCGCTGGATGGCCGCGACCGACGGCAAATTTCTGGTGGACATGCCCCAAGGGCGAAAGGCCCAGCCCGCCGACATGGTGGAGCTGAACACCGGCTTTGCCCAGGCGCTGCAGCTACTCACTGACTTCTACCAGGCAGACGGCAAAGCCGACCCTGCCGCCACCCTGGCCGCCCTGCGCCTGCACCTGGAGCAGGTGGCCTACCACCACCACAACGTGGCGCAGTACGCCACGCCAGAGCTGGAGTTTTGAGATGTCCGAAAAAACCTACCCCCTTGCGGGCCCCATCCGCAAGACCTGCGACCTGTTCCGCCTGCTGGCCGGGCACGAGGTGCTGGGCCTGGCCCCCGGTGAAATCGCCAAGGGCCTCAGTGTGCCGCCCAGCTGGGTCAGCCAGAACCTGCCCGCCCTGGCCGCCACCGGCTATGTGGAGCAGGTGGCAGGCACCAACCGCTGGCGCCTGGGCGTGCAGTTTGTGCGCATCGCTACCACCGTGGCCACCAACCTGAACGCAGCCAAGCGCCAGCTCGATGACGTGAGCGCCCGGTATTCCGTCCCCCTGTAACCCCAACCCGAAGAGAACTTCATGGCCCGTAGAGAGACACCCGCTCCCGCATCCAAAGAGCCCGTCATTCTGGACGCGGTGATTGCCCAGGACATCAGCGCCGCCAACCAGCTGGCCCTGATCACCCGCGAGACGGACACCCGCGTCCGCGCCGTCGCCTTGCAGATGGGCTATCAGCTCCCCGCTGACGCCACCGACCCCGACCTGATCCAGCGCGACATCGCGGCCAACATGCGCCGCAGTGTGGAGGCCTGCCTGGAAGTGGGGCGAGGTCTGACCGTCTTGAAAGCGGCTTGCGATCATGGCCAATTTGCCGCCCGCTTGGATGTACTCGGCGTAGAACCCCGCGTCGCGCAGCGATTCATGCAGTCGGCGGCCAAGTTCTCAAATGCGTCGACGTCGACGCTTTTGAAGGCCGCTGGCGGCCAATCCAAGCTCTTCGAAATGCTCGTCCTGGACGACGAGCAGATCGAAGAACTGGAGCTGACAGGCCAGACCGGCGAGCTGTCCCTGGACGACGTGGCCACCATGTCCGTCAAGGAGCTGCGCGCCGCAGTGCGTGAGGCGCGTGCAGAAAAAGCGGCAGTAGACAAGGTGCTCTCCGACAAGAACACCGCCATGGACAAGCTGCGCGCCCAGGTCAAGCGCATCGCCACCGTCCCGCCAGATGACGCCCTGGCCGACCTGCAGCGCGAAGCCACCGCCCACATGAACGACGCCTTGGGCGCGGTGCGCGGCGGGCTGCGGGCAGCGCTGATCGCCCTGAACAACCACGGCGACGTGCGCGGGCAGCAGGCCGTATTCATGGCCGGGCTGGTGGGCCAGGTGGCGGCAGAGCTTGGGGCTCTGCGCCTGGAGTTCGACCTGCCCGACGTCTCCACCGCCGCCGAGGCCGCCCTGGCCGCGGAAGTGGCGCAGTGGGCCGAGTAAGCGCGCGGAGACCCCCCGCCCATGTCGCTCAACCCCGTGATCGTCGGCCGCCTGGCGCAAGTGCTCCAGGCCGCGCAGGCGGCGCCACGCGGCGGCAAGCAGGCCATCTACGCGGCGGCCTGCGCCGAGCTGGGAATGAGCCCCGCCACCTTGCACCGCCACCTTGGAAAAATCACCGTGAAGCCAGAACGCAAAAAGCGCAGCGATGCCGGGGATGTGTCGCTCACCCGCGATGAAGCCGTGGCCATCAGCGCCGCGCTCATGACCAGCCACCGCAAGTCCAGCAAGCGCCTCATGTCCATCGGCCAGGCCGTGGAAGTGATGCGCGCCAACGGCGAAGTGCGCGCCGAGCGCATCGACCCCGCCACGGGCGAGCTGATCCCGCTCAGCGACAGCGCCATCGCCCGCGCACTGCGCCACTACAACCTGCACCCCGACCAGCTCAACCGGCCCACGCCCGCCGTGGAACTCAAGAGCCTGCACCCCAACCACGTCTGGCAGGTGGACGCCAGCCTGTGCGTCCTGTACTACCTGAACGCCCGCACCGAGGCCGAGAGCGGCCTGCAGGTGATGGAGCGGGACAAGTTCTACAAGAACAAGCCCGCCAACCTCAAGCGCATTGAGGCTGACCGCGTCTGGTCGTATGAGATCAGCGACCACACCAGCTCAGCCATCTACCTGCAGTACGTGTTGGGCGCCGAGAGCGGCATCAACCTGGCCGAATGCTTCATCAGCGCCATTCAAAAGCGCGAGGGTGACCCGTTCCACGGTGTGCCCTTCGTGCTGATGATGGACATGGGCAGCGCCAACACCAGCGGCCTGTTCACCAACCTGGCCAGGCGCCTGCAGGTCAAGACCATCGCCCACGCTCCCGGCAACGCCCGCGCCACCGGCCAGGTCGAGAAGGCCCGCGATCTGATCGAACGCAGCTTCGAAAGCGGCCTGCGCCTGCGCCCGGTGCGCGACCTGGCGGACCTCAATGCACAGGCCCAGCGCTGGGCCCGGTGGTTTAACGCCACCAAGGTCCACAGCCGTCACGGAAAAACCCGCTACGACGCCTGGATGACCATCACCGCCGACCAGCTGCGCGTGGCGCCCCCGGTCGAAATCTGCCAGGCCCTGCTCACCGAGTCGCCCGAGACCCGCAAGGTGACGGACTTCCTGACCGTCTCCTACAAGGGCCGGGAGTTCGACGTGCGCGGGGTGCCGAACGTAATGGTCGGCGAGAAGCTGCCCATCACGCTCAACCCGTGGGTGCTGGACGCCGCCATGGTGGTGGACACCGATGCCGAAGGCAACGAAGTCCTGCACAGCATCCCGCTGGTGGCCCGCGACGACGCCGGTTTCCGCGCAGACGCGAACGTGATCGGCGAAGACTGGAAGCGGCCCGCAGACACCCAGCTCGAAGCCAACCGCAAGGAGGTTGACCGCTTCGCCTACGCCGCCACGACGGACGCCGAGGTCGAAGCCAAGCGCAGGGCCAAGGCCACCCCCTTCGGTGGCCGCATCGACCCCGGAAAAGTCATCGACCAGGCGCCCGAGCGCATCTACCTGCCCCGCCGCGGCACGGACCTGCGGGCCACTGTCGCCACACAAAAGGCCCCGGCCCGCGTGCTCAGCCCCTTCGAGGCCGCCGCCGAGCTGGTGCGGATGGGCGTGACGATGACCCGCGAGACCAGCGCCCAGGTGCGCGCCTGGTACCCCAGCGGCGTGCCCGAAGACGAGCTGCAAGACCTGCAGGCCCGCCTCACCGTGCGCAGCGGCCTGCGCGTGGTGGCTGGGGGTGCGTCATGAGCCTGGCGCATTTCACGCCCGCAAAGAAGTTGGCCCCGGCGAGTTCGTACCTCGACGGGGCCGCCCCTGAAGTCCCGAAACCAACCGAAACCCCCGAGGAGGGAACCATGCTACTGCAAAACGAAGCCCTGTCCATCGAAGCGCGCAAGCACTTCGGCCTGCCGCGCAACCCGTTCCGGGACGACGTGCAAAGCCCCGACGATGTGTACCAGACCGCCAGCGTGCGCTACGTGCGTGCGACGTTGACCGACTGCGCCACCCACCATGGCTTTGTCGCCGTGGTCGGCGAAAGCGGCGCGGGCAAGACCACGCTGGCCGAAGACCTGGAGGAGCGCATCAAGGCCGACAAGCGCGACATCGTGATCATCCGCCCCTACGTCCTGGCCATGGAAGCCAGCGACCAGAAGGGCAAGACGCTCAAGTCCAGCCATATCGCCGAAGCCATCGCCGCTGCGCTCGACCCCCAGCTCAAAGTCAAGAGCAGCCCCGAGGCGCGCTTCCGCCAGGTGCACGACCTGCTCAAGGCCAGCCGCCGCGCAGGCCGCCGCCACCTGCTGGTGATCGAAGAGGCCCACTGCCTGCCCAGCGCCACGCTCAAACACCTCAAGCGCTTCATCGAACTCAAGGACGGCATGCAACGCCTGATCGGCGTGGCGCTCATCGGCCAGCCCGAACTGCGCGACCGCCTGGGCAGCCAGAACGCCGACGTTCGGGAAGTGGCGCAGCGCTGTGAAGTGGTGGAGCTGGAGCCGCTGGACGGCGAGCTGGAGAGCTACCTGCGCCACAAGTTCGCCCGTTTCGACCTGAAGTACGAGGACGTGTTCGCCCCTGACGCGGCGGACGCCATGCGCGCCCGTCTGGTGCACATCCCGCGCGGTGGCAAGCCCACGGATGCCCGTAGCGAGTGCTACCCCCTGGTGGTCAACAACCTGGTCTGCCGCGCCATGAACGCCGCCACCCGCGCGGGCTGGCCGCAGGTGGACGCCCAGGTCATCGGGAGCTGCTGAGCCATGGCCACCATCACAACATCCGCCACCCCCGACCTCAACACGCGCCGCTTCCCGCGCACCCTTGATGAGGCGTTCCCGCGGGGCGCCAGCTACGGCTGCGCCGTGGAGCGGCCCGAGCCCACCGGCGAGCGCCTGGCCGGCGTGGTGCTGGCGCTAACCATCGGCATCGGCCTGGCCGCACTGCTGGCCGCATGGTGGTCATCATGAGCAGCGGGCGAGACTGCGACCGTGGCAGCGACGGCCAGCGCGGCTGTGACGATCTGGGCGTGTGTCAGGCCCGGCCGGGGTGCCCAAGCCCGGCCGCCGCTGTCCACCACGACACTTCTAGCCTGCCGCCCGGCGGCTTCTGGTTCGCGCCCGGCGTAATCGATGAGCCTCCACCGCATGAACCCCTTTCCTGGTGGGAAATGGCCCTGATCGTCCTGGTCGCCTCGGGCGTGGGGGGCCTGGCGGCCGCAGTGGCCACGATGTGGGCCAAGGGGCTGCTGTGAGCGACCTCTCTTGCCCCGCATGCGGCGCTGAGCTGGATCTGGCCGTGCTGTTTGCCCACGAGCATGACCAGCGCACCCTGGCGCGCCTGGCCAGCGTGAGCATCCCGCTGGGCGCCAGGGTGCTGCAGTACCTGGCGCTGTTCACCCCGCCCAAGCAGCGCCTGACCGCCGCCAAGAAGATCAAGCTCATCCTGCAACTGCTGCCCGACCTGGAACGCCAGGCCATCACGCACAAGGGCCGCGACTGGGCGGCGCCCCTGGCCGCCTGGGCCCAGGCCATAGACCAGATGCTGGCCGCCCGCGATGCGCAGCGCCTGGAGCTACCCATGAAAGGCCACGGCTACCTGTTCGCCATCCTGGCGGGCATGGCCGACAAGCACGAGGCCAGCGCAGAGCAGCAGCGCGAGCAGCAGCTGCGCACCGGCCCCCGCGCCGCCACCGTCAACGGCCCCGCCAGCGTGGCCGCGCTGGTGCAACAGGCCCAGCCCACCGCAACCAGGCCCGCGCCTGCCATCCCCGGCCCGGGCACATCCCCCACCGTTCGCGCCATGCGCGAGCAGATCGAACGCAAGAAAGGCATGCCATGAGCCGCAAACCCACCCTGTGCACACAAAGCGCCGCCGCGCCCATGACCGCCGCCGTGCGCGCCGCCGTCGACTACATCCTGCGCCAGGCGTGCCCGGTGGACTGGATCGAAATCATCGACATCTTCGTGGCAGACGAGGACTGGCGCCGCGAGACACGATCCATGCGCGAAGGGCTGCGCCAGGCCGAGCGCCTGGGGCTGCTGGTGAGCGACGGGCGTGGCATCGACCGCGTCTGGGCCCGGCCCGGTCACGTGTTCGCGGACCCCGCCACGGCACATAGACCGGCCCGCGCGCCAGCGTGGTGCGGCCCCATCGCGGCACCGCGCCAAGTCGACGTGATGTACGGCCCGGTCTACGTGCCGCGCCCGGCCCCCGTGCTGCGCCCCGGCGCCCTGGACTTCAAGGCCTGCGCCAGCCGTGGCTTGCGGTGCTGAAAGGCCATCCCATGCCGACTTCAACCACCCAACGCAATCACACCGAAGAAGTGACCGCACTGGCCCATCGCCTGGTTGAGATCGTCAGCGAACAGCAGACGCACCAAGTCGCCTTGGACGCGCTGATCAGCGCCTACGCGTCGGTGGCCATATGCCACCCCTGCTGCACCCAGAAGGCCGCCGACCTTGCCCGCAAGGTCGCTGACCTCATCGAGACCAGCGCCGCCCCAAACTGCGCCAAACACATTCACTGAAAAAGGAGCCTTCCCATGGCAACCCGAATCAAGAGCAAGACCCTCGCGGCCGTCCCCCAGAGCAAGGACGACTGCGCCGCCTCCATCCGCACCATCGGCGACCTGCAGCGCGAATTCGAGCGCCACCGTGGCGCCATGAACGACCAGATCGCGGCCATCACGCAGGAGCACCAGCCCATCCTGTCGGACCTGAGCGCCCGCATCGAGGCGCTGCAGGCCGGCGTGCAGGCCTGGTGCGAGGCCCACCGGGTGGACCTGTGCGGTGAGGCCGACAAGCTGGGCAAGACGGCCAACCTGGTCACCGGCGAGGTGAGCTGGCGCATCCGACCGCCCAGCGTCGCCATCCGGGGCGCCGACTCCGTGCTGGAGACCCTGCTGCGCATGGGCCTGGGCCGCTTCGTGCGGGTGAAGAACGAGCCCAACAAAGAGGCCATGCTCAACGAGCCCGATGCCGTGCGCGGCATCGCGGGCATCACCATCGTGAGCGGGCAGGAGGACTTCGTCATCACGCCGTTCGAGCAGCAGGCGGAGGGCGCGTGATGCGTAACACGCCAATCGACCGCGAGAAACAGGCCATGGGCTACCAAACCGCCATGCAGCGCCCCTGCTGCCGCAACTGCCATCACGGCGAGCAGGCCGCGCGCACGGGCGCCTACAACGACGTCTATCCGTGGCGCTGCAAAAAGGGCGGGTTCGGCACCACGGTGCAAGCGGTTTGCAATCAGCACCAGCCTGTTCTGAAGGGCGGTGCCGCATGACTGCCGCTCAACGCCCGGTCAAGCTGCAGGCGAATGTGGCTGGTGCGTGGAAGGACGTGCTGCTTTTCGACGCAGGCAATGACCACGCAGCGGCCAACGTGCAAGCCGGCGTCGCTCAACTCTACGAGGCCGCACCCGGAACCAGCTGGCGCATCACAACGCGAGACAGGGTTCCGGTGGTGCTTCGCCATCTTGGCCGCAACACCTACGGCCTGTGGGTCGATCGCTCGTACAACGACTAGGGGGGATGCGTGATGGAAGTGAATGCCGCAGGAAACGATTTGCACATGGGCACAGGCGCCGCAGTGGTGCCGGGTGATACCAGCGCATGCCTTCAGGTCAAAAACGCGCCTGAGGCCGTGTTTTCGGCGCCGCCCGATTTGCAGGCTTTCGTGCAGTCCAAGACCGTCACCGAAGTGGCGCGTGCGCTGGGCATGTCGCGCCGCACGGCCCACCGGTTGCGCGAAGGCTACTGGCCGCGCGACACGCGAGGCATCCTGGCCTGTTGGGAGGCCTTCAAGGGCCGCAGCGCGCAGCAGCAAAGCGGCTGGTTCCTGCGCCGGGTGCACGCGGGCGGCCTGGTGCGCCACGCCGGGAGGGAATGGGCGGCCGCTGGCCTGGACACGCGCACCGGCCAAACGCTGGCCGTGGCCCGCGCCATGGGGGACGCACTGCTGGCGCAGACGCTGGAACTGCCGTCCCAGCGCCTGGCGCTGGTGCCCGTGCCTGGCGAGGGTGCTGTTTGATGCGCGCCGCACTCGCCATCGAGACCGCCGCCGCCGTCTTCGGCATGCTGGGCGCCGCGCTGCTGGCTTCGCGCCTGCACCCGGGCCTGGGGTTCGCGGCGTTCCTGGTCAGCAACGTGGGCTGGCTGGTGTTCAGTGCCGGGCACGGGCACTGGCGCATGTTCGCGCAGCAATGCGCGTTTCTGCTCACCAGCCTGCTGGGCCTGTGGAACTGGTGGCTCGCGCCCCTGTTGGCCTGAAAGAGCTTGCACCATGGCCAACCACACCGCTGCCATTCATGTGCTCAAGTCCAAGCTGCGGCTGTCGGACGATGACTACCGCGTGCTGCTCAAGGGCCTGACGCTCAAGACCTCCAGCCGTGACATGACGGATGCCGAGCGCCAGAAGGTGCGCGACCACCTGCAGCGCCTGGCCGAGCGCATGGGCCTTGCCCAGCCCACCACGCGCCGGCGGCCGCTCACCCGCGAGCAGTTCGACCAGGTCAAAAAAGCGGCCAGCCCGCGCGAGCGCAAGGTCTGGGCGCTGTGGAACCAGCTGGCGCGCGATGGCGTGGTGCGCAACCCCAGCCGCGCCGCGCTCAACGCCTTTGTGGAGCGCACGGTGCATGTGAGCGCGCT
>JAEWVY010000049.1 GCA_023396625.1 Pseudomonadota bacterium
GTGCACCCCTTCGCCCAATCCGCCCGCCACGCCGGTGAAGACGATGCGCTCCACCGCGAAGCGTTCGATCAGCAAGGTGGCCGTGGTCGCGGCGGCCACCTTGCCGATGCCCGAAAGCACGGCCACCACCTCGTGTCCGTGCAGGTGGCCGGTGCAGAACTCGCGTCCCCCCACCGTGACCCGACGTTCGTCCGGCAGGAGCGCCAGCACGGCGGACAACTCCTCGCGCATGGCGCTGACAATGGCGATTCGCGTCATCGGCGCTCCAGAAAAAAAGCGGCCGCAGCCGCTTTCCATCGCGTATGCGCGAGGTTCATTTCTTGTCCCGCAGTTCCCGCCGCAGGATCTTGCCCACCGGCGTCTTGGGCAGCTCGGTGCGGAACTCGACGATCTTGGGCTGCTTGTAGCCCGTCAGGTTGGCCTTGCAGTACTCGCGCACGGCGGCCTCGGTGAGACCGGGGTCCTTCTTCACGACCACCAGCTTGACCGCCTCGCCGGACTTGTCGTCGGGCACGCCGACGGCAGCGCACTCCATGACGCCGGGGCAGTCGGCCACGGTTTCCTCGATTTCGTTGGGGTAGACATTGAAGCCGCTGACCAGGATCATGTCCTTCTTCCGGTCCACGATCTTGAAGAACCCCTGATCGTCCATGATGCCGATGTCACCGGTCTTGAAGTAGCCGTCCGGCGTCATGACCTTGGCGGTCTCGTCCGGACGCTGCCAGTAGCCGGCCATCACCTGCGGGCCCTTGATCGCGATTTCGCCGGGCTGGCCCAGGGTCGTCACCTCGTTGCCATCGTCGTCGAGCAGCTTGACGTCGGTGCTGGGCAGCGGCACGCCGATGGTGCCCGTGTATTCGGTGCTGGTGGTGGGGTTGCAGGTGGCCGACGGACTGGTCTCGCTCAATCCGTAGCCCTCGCAAACGGGGCAGCCCGTCTTTTCCAGCCACAGGCGGGCGACCGCGCCCTGCACAGCCATGCCGCCCCCCACCGACACCTTCAGGTGCGACCAGTCGACGGTATTGAAATCCGGGTGGTTGGCCAAGGCATTGAACAGGGTGTTGACCGCCGGGAAGCTGTGGATCGTGTGCTTCGAGAGTTCCTTCAGCACGGCCTGCACGTCGCGCGGATTGGGAATGAGCACCAGCTTGCCGCCGGTGCGCAGCGACAGCATCATGCCCACCGTGAACGCGAAGATGTGGTACAGCGGCAGCGCGCAGACCGCGGTGGGCTGCTCGCCCGCGGGAATTTTCGCCATCACCGGCTGGTTCCAGACCTCCGACTGCAGCGCGTTCGCAATGATGTTGCGATGCAGCAGGACCGCCCCCTTCGACACCCCCGTGGTCCCGCCGGTGTACTGCAGCACGGCCATGTCGTCGGGCCGGGCGTCAGGCCGGGTGAAAGCCGCGCGCGTGCCGCGGGCGATCGCATCGTTGAAGCGCACAGCCCCGGGCAGGCTGAACGGGGGCACCATCTTCTTGCGGTTGCGCACCACGTAGTTCACCAGGCCGCCCTTGAGCAGCCCGAGCATGTCCCCCATGGCGCACAGCACCACATGCTTGACCCCCGTGTGCGCGATGCACTGCGCCAGCGTGCTGGCGAAGTTTTCGATGATGACGATGGCCTTGGCGCCGGAGTCCTTGAGCTGGTGCTCCAGCTCGCGCGGCGTGTAGAGCGGGTTGACGTTGACCACCACGAGGCCGGCACGCAGGATGGCCGCCACCGCGACCGGGTACTGCGGCACGTTGGGCATCATGATCGCCACGCGCTCGCCCCGGGCCAGGCCCAGGCTCTGGAAGTAGGCGGCCAGCGCCCGGCTGAGCGAGTCGGTCTGGGCATAGCTGACGTCCTTGCCCATGAAACTGTAGGCCGTGCGGCCTGCATATTTCGCAAAGCTCTCCTCCATCAGCGCGACCAGCGAGGTGTAGTGCGAAATATCGATCTCGGCGGGCACGCCCTCGGGGTAGCGTTTGAGCCAGATGCGGTCGGTCATGGGTGAGTCTCCGGGAAACGTGGGCACGATAAACAAAAACAGCCGCCATTCTGTCGTGGAACTGACACCCAGACAGCCATGTTTTCCCCTAGGCCGGACCGGGCTGGGCGGCGCCCAGCCGGGACAGGCCTCGCAGGTGATGGAAAGCTCAGCCCTTCAGCGCCGCCAGGACCTCGTCGAGCATCTTCTTGGCGTCGCCAAACAGCATCCGGTTGTTTTCCTTGTAGAACAAGGGGTTGTCCACGCCGGCGTAGCCCGACGCCATGGAGCGCTTCATCACGATGGAGGTGCGAGCCTTCCACACCTCCAGCACGGGCATGCCGGCGATAGGGCTGGTCGGGTCCTCGGCCGCGCTCGGATTGACGATGTCATTGGCACCGATGACCATGGCCACGTCGGTGTCTCCGAAATCGCTGTTGATCTCGTCCATTTCCATCACGATGTCGTAGGGCACCTTGGCCTCGGCCAGCAGCACGTTCATGTGGCCCGGCATGCGGCCGGCCACCGGGTGGATGCCGAAGCGCACGTTCACGCCCTTGTCGCGCAGGGTTCGGGTGATTTCGTACACCGTGTGCTGGGCCTGCGCCACCGCCATGCCGTAACCCGGCACGATGATCACGCTCCTGGCCTCGCGCAGCAGTTCGGCCGTCTCGGCGGCGCTCACGGGCACCACCTCGCCCTGCGGCTGCGCCGCCTCGCCCGACTTGGCCGGGGCCGCGCCGCCGCCGGAACCGAAGCCCCCGGCGATCACGCTGATGAAGTTGCGGTTCATCGCATTGCACATGATGTAGGACAGGATGGCCCCGGACGAACCGACCAGCGCGCCGGTCACGATCAGCAGGTCATTGCTCAGCATGAAACCGGTCGCCGCGGCGGCCCAGCCGGAATAGCTGTTGAGCATGGACACCACCACCGGCATGTCGGCGCCGCCGATGGCCATCACCATGTGGATGCCGAACAGCAAGGCAATCACGGTCATCACGAGCAGCGGCACCATCCCGGCGCTCACGTCGTGCGCGGCCAGGAAGCCGCGTCCGAACCAGATCACGAGCAACAAGCCGGCCAGGTTCAGCCAGTGGCGGGCGGGCAGCAGCAGCGGCTTGCCGCCGATCTTGCCCTTGAGTTTGCCAAAGGCAATCAGCGAGCCGGAAAAAGTGACCGCGCCGATCAGGATGCCGATGTAGATCTCGACTTCGTGAATCAGTTTTTCGGCCCCGGAAAGTTGCACCGAGGTGTCGACGTAGCTGGCGAAGCCGACCAGGCAGGCCGCCAGGCCGACCAGGCTGTGCATCAGCGCGACCAGCTCGGGCATCTGCGTCATCTTCACCATCTTGGCGGCGTAGAGGCCGACACTGCCGCCGACCACCAGCGCACCGACGATCCACGGGATACCGGCCGGGCCGACGCGCGGGCCCAGGACCGTGGCGAGCACGGCCAGCGCCATGCCGATGATGCCGAACAGGTTGCCGCGGCGTGAGGTTTCCGGGTTGGACAGGCCCCCCAGGCTCAGGATGAACAGGATGGCCGCACCCACATAGGCGACCGAAGCGAGGCTTTGAGACATGGTCGTCCTTCTTCTTATTTGCGAAACATGGCCAGCATGCGGCGGGTGACGGCGAAGCCGCCGAACATGTTGACCGCCGTCAGCACGATGCCGGCAAAGGCCAGCCAGCGGATCAGGGTGTCCGGGCGCCCCGCCATCCCGGCTTCCGGCGGCGCGATCTGGATCAATGCGCCGATGGCGATGATGCTGGAGATGGCATTGGTCACGCTCATCAACGGCGTGTGCAGCGCCGGCGTGACGTTCCACACCACCATGTAGCCGATAAAGCAGGCCAGCACAAACACCGTGAAGTGGCCGAGGAAGGCCGCCGGCGCGAACGCGCCGATGAACCAGAAGGTCAGCGCCCCCAGGGCAAAAAGAATGGCCAGCGTCCTGGCTGGCAGCGGCCCGCCGCTGCCATGGCCATGCCCGCCTTTTTTCTCCGCCCCCACCGGCGCGGCGGGGGGTTTGGACGCGGGCGCGGCCGCAACCTTGGGCGGCGGGGGCGGCCAGGTGATGTTGCCCTCCTTGACGACGGTCAGACCGCGGATGGCATCGTCCTCCATGTTGACGTGGGCCACGCCGTCCTTGGTCTTGCACAGTTCCTCGGTCAGGCGGAACAGGTTGGTGGCGTACAGGGTGGACGACTGCCGCGCCAGCCGCGAGGCCAGGTCCGTGTAGCCGATGATGGTCACCCCGTGCTTGACCACGGCCTTGCCCGGCTCGGTCAGCTCGCAGTTGCCGCCCTGCTCGCCGGCCATGTCCACGATCACGCTGCCCGGTTTCATGGATTGCACCATCTCGGCGGTGATGAGCTTGGGCGCGGGCTTGCCCGGGATCAGCGCGGTGGTGATGATGATGTCCACCTCGCGCGCCTGCTTGGCGTACATCTCGCGCTGCGCCTTCTGGAAGCCCTCGCTCATGACCTTGGCGTAACCGCCGCCGCCCGAGCCCTCTTCCTCGTAGTCCACCTTGACGAACTCGCCGCCCAGGGACACCACCTGGTCGGCCACTTCGGCGCGGGTGTCGTTGGCGCGCACGATGGCGCCCAGGCTGGCCGCGGTGCCGATGGCCGCCAGACCCGCCACGCCGGCGCCGGCGATGAAGACCTTGGCCGGCGGCACCTTGCCCGCGGCCGTGATCTGCCCGTTGAAGAAGCGGCCGAAGGCATTGGCCGCTTCGATCACGGCGCGGTAGCCGCTCACACCGGCCATGGAGGTCAATGCGTCCATTTTCTGGGCGCGGGACAGCGTGCGCGGCAGCGAGTCGATGGCCAGCACCGTCGCCTTGCGCGCGGCCAGTTGCTGCATCAGATCCGGGTTCTGCGCCGGCCAGATGAAGCTCACCAGCGTACCGCCCTCGCGCAGCAGGCCCACCTCGTCGGCCGTGGGACCGCGCACCTTGAACACGATGTCGGACGTGGCCCACACCTGCGCCGCGTCCGGCAGCACCGTGGCGCCCGCGGCGCGGTAGGCCTCGTCACCGAGGCTGGCGGCCTCGCCCGCACCGGACTCCACCGCCACGGTGAATCCGAGCTTGACGAGTTTTTCAACCATTTCGGGCACCGTGGCCACGCGTTTTTCGCCGGGGAAGATCTCGCGCGGCACGCCGATGCGTTGCGCGGCCCGTTGCGGCGCATCCGGCGCACTGGTGCCGTCGCTGCCCGCGGGGGTATCTGCTTGCATGGAGTCTCTCCTCGTCAGGTCTCTTTATTGGAATGAAGGCAGGCCTGCGTCCCCGCTCGGGGACGCACCGTGTTTCAAAGCTTAACTGAAAACCGCGCCAGCGCCATGCTGCAGTGCGATGGACCCAGGACCGTGGCCGATAATCGGGCATGGACAAACGTTGGAAACCCAGTGTCACCGTGGCCGCCATCATCGAGCGCGACGGGAAATTCCTGCTGGTCGAGGAACACACCCCCGAAGGACTGCGCCTGAACAACCCGGCCGGCCACCTGGACCCCGGAGAAACCCCCGCGCAAGGTTGCGCCCGGGAGGCCCTGGAGGAAACCGCGCACACCTTCACGCCCACCGCACTGGTGGGCGTCTACCTGTCGCGCTTCCAGCGCCCGGCCACCGGCGAAGACATCACCTACCTGCGCTTTGCCTTTCGCGGAGAACTCGGCGCCTTCGACGCCACCCGCACGCTGGACACCGGCATCGTCCGCACCCTGTGGCTGAGCCCCGACGAGCTGCGCGCCAGCGCAGCTCGCCACCGCAGTCCA
>JAEWVY010000072.1 GCA_023396625.1 Pseudomonadota bacterium
GGGTACTACTTGGCGATTTCGAGCGGGGCCGTCGCCCCCGCGGCCAACTGGACGGCGGCGTCCTACGCCGCGACGGCCAACGAGATCGTGAGCATGGTGGAAGGCCACACTGGCGCTTTGCGCCCCACTTGGACGCCTGCGAACACCGCCAACGGCAGCATCGACAACATGGCCTCTGTGGCCGCGCTGACCATCGCGACGACGGGTACGCTGAACGTGACCGGCGCCGCGCTGTTGACGAATAACCAGCGCGGCGGAACGTTGGGCGCGCTGGTCTCCGCCATACTGTTCGCTGCGCCCCGCCAGTTTCAGAACGGCGACACCTACGAACTGGGTTACCGCATCAATCTGACGGTGTAACCGATGCACCGGCCGCGCCCCTACGGCGAGTTCGGCGCCGAGAATGAGGCTGATGCGGTCGCCGCGAACGCGTTGGTGCGGCAGCTGACGAACCTCAAGGAGGCGTCCGGGGTCCCCAGCCTCCGCATGGTCCGCACGCTGCCCAGCGGCGTGCTGGCCATTGCCCAGGACATGGGCGGTATCGTGAAGGTCCTCATCCAGCCTGGGCAGGCGGAGGCCGTGGGCACCACGCCCACGCCTGACGGCATCGCTGTGCCCATGATGTTCTCTGGGGCGATCGACAGCGGGCGTGTTCTGCGCGGCGGCGGGGTGACGGTCCGCCTGTCTGCGACGACCAAGCGGCGCCTGGCCGGCTACGACGCCGAACTGGCGGCGAAAGTCCCCGACAGCGTGGTGCTTCAGCGGTTCGTTGTGGAACTGGGCCAGCGGTTTTTTGAGTTCAAGCCGAAAAACGAGTCTGGCTGGGTCGTCACCCAGTATGAGCAAGTGCGCCCCTCATGGTTTTCAGGGGCCATGGCCGACGTGGTGCAGATTGTGGGCGGGTATGGGCGGCAAGACTTCGGTCAGCTCCCTGCGAACAGCATCGAGCGCGCGTACATGGCGCTGCCCGCGGAGGTCGCCGCCAAGATCCAGAAAGAACTTGGCCAATTCCAACTGCCGGGCTACACGGGGCAGCCGCCTATGGACGGGCAGTTTCGGTTCGACTACAAGAACAACGCCACCAACCTTGTCGGTTTCGACGGTGAGAAAAACCCGTGGCTGCTGCGCGTGGGCCCCGACGGGGTGTATGCCATGCCGCTTCCCATGATCCCCGCCACCACCACCGCGGCGTTTCGGATCTACGTCGAAGAGAAGGATGACGACGAGTTGCGGTGGGCGCTGGGCCGCTTCGGCGGGCTTCCGTCCGGTGAGGGGTTCCCCACCTCCGCGGCGGAGTTCCAGGCCTGGCGGCGAGCGGGGGTGATCTCCCGCGTGTGCGATGTGGCCGACTTCTACTCGCACTACATGTACTCCACGGCCATGGGGTGGACGATGAACGCCAAAGGCACGGAGGGGTTCAATACCTGCTACGACCAAGAGGCCGACGGGAGCAACTGCTTCAGCTTCGGCTACAAGCTTCGGCTCGCCCTCGGGGCCGCACCGGGCAGAGGCGTTGTGCCAGCGCGCACTGGGCTTACGGCGGAGGAGTCGAACCTGATCACCCAGTACGTTGAACTTCTGGCGCGAAGCGCGCAGGGCCGAGCCGGCATGCCCGCGATCTTCTACAAGCTGGCCAGCGCCCCGGCTCGGGACGTAATCCTGCGGGCCAAGCTGACCTCGGAGTGGACCGCCAAGTCGGAACTGGACTACTGGGACAGCCGAGAGATGAGCCCCATCGCGGCGCATGGCGGCAGCGTCACGCAGACGGCGAAGGGGCCCATCGGCTGGTCGCTCGCCGGGTTCAAGTTTCCGGAGCCTGTGATGGGCGGGTGCGTGTCATTCCAGGCCCCCGTGCGCCCAAGCTCCTCGGCCAGCAAAGCCGACACGATCCTGGCCGGGTACTACGTGGGCGACCAGCTCAAGGTCATCAAGTATTTCACAGACGCCCGCACGCACACCCTCGCGGTGGACGCGCCGGATGAATGCATGACGGTGGGCTCCTGGGACTCCACCGTCACGGAATCAACCACCGGGCTGATGGGGAACTACTACACCACGGATTTCGATGACCGGCAGGCGATTGCCGACATCACGACGAAGACCCACATCGTGGGGACGGACCTTGGCTACGACCACCTCCCGAACTTCTCGTACGACAACTGGTTCTGGCGGCCGGGCACCCTCTGGCGTAACCGGTATTTCCAGCACAGAACCAAGCAAGTGCGCACAGAGGGCTCCCTGCGAACGGTCGCGGTGTGCATGCCCTACCTTGACCGAAACGCGGTGCTCCACGCCCGCACTGACTCACACACCGGGAAGCAGCATACAGAGTCCGTGGAAGTCCACTACATACAGGACCCGTGGACCTACAGGTACTGGACTGACGACTTTATCTGGGCCTGGATCGGCGGTGTCAGCGGCCCGCAGGCGAAGGTTCCGGTCTACCCGAAGGACGGCAACCCTGTGTGGGTGGTTCAGCAGAACTACAGCCCCGGGCCATGCTCGGATTTCGCCGACAGCGGACCGTGGATACCTGGGCTGCCAGCAGACTACACCTGGCTGATCCACCCAAACCGGCACGAGTGGATGTTCAGTGGGCCGAAAGAGCCCACCGCCCCGAAGGTCAACACGTTCTACAACACCTGGGCGGACCCGGCGGGTTCGGAGGGGCGCCTCGACATGTCAACGCTATCCGAAACATTCAAGGTCCATAACGACCCCAGCGCCATGTATTTCCTGAAGTCGCCCGACGAATTCGTCGGCGTTTTTTACCGGGACGCGGTCAAGGTCGCGGCGGGGGAGTGCGAGTACGCCAACGTCTCCGAGGCGGACCCGAACAACCCGAAACTGCGCGCGCACCAGGGCTGGAGCCGCATGGCGAACCACAAAGCCGCGCACCACTTCATAGGGGTCATCAATGAGTAGCTACCGAGACGACATGAACGACACCGCCGTGGCCGCCGACGCGGTGTGGGCCGGGCTGCGCTCCATCGCGGAGAGCACGGCGTTTATCTCCGAGGTGCTTTTGCTTGGCCTGACCGCCATGACCGCCGACGCGGCGGTCATCAGCGACGCGACCTATGGGCGCACAGTGACACTCTCGGCCGATGCCGCCCTGATTGGCGACCAGGTGCTGGACCGCCCGATCAAACGCACGCTGCTGACGGACAAGGCGCGTGCGAAAGACGCCCTGTTTTATAAGCGCCGAGACGTGGCGGCAGACACCGCGGTGGCGGCGGACTGGACGCACCTGGGGCTGCCCGTGGGCGTGGTGGACGGCGCGCAGGCCTCCGACGCCGTCGCCGACCACAGAACGTCCCGCCAGCAGCTCGATGACACGTCGCGAATCACGGACCGGCATATCTACGTGACCCGGCAGGTGCTGGTGGACGACGTGCTGAGCGCCGACGCCGTGCTGGCGCGCATGCGGGCGCGCGTCCTGGGCTTGAGCCAGGCCGTCGCCGACGACGCCGTGATCGACAGCGTCCGCACCCCCGCACCATCTGCGATCTCCACGGACAGCGCCCGCGTCGGGGACCAGGCGGTGGGGGCCCTGCACGCCAAGAACCTCGTGGTCGACGACGGGGTGCTGTGGGACGAGGTGCTGCACGCCGCAGTCGGCCAGGCATGGACGGCGACGACCGACGTGTGGGCCATGTCCCGCTACGCCCCGTTCACTTTCCACGGCTTGGCGGTCATCGACGGCGTAGTCCATGGCTGGAACGAGTCGGGCGTGTTCGCATTGGACGGCGCCGCCGAAACCATAGCGGCGGAGGTGAAGACGGGCGCCCTGGACATGACAGGCGGTGTTTTGTCTGCGCCCATCGAAGCGCATGTCGAGTACGAGCTGGAGGGCACGGCGAGTGTCAGCGTGACCACAACGCAAAGCGGCGCCGCCACGAGCTACTCCTACCCGCTCGACGCCCGCCCGGTGTCCGGCGCGCTGACCAACGCCCGGGCCGTTTTCGGCCGCGGGCTGCGCGGGAGGCACTTTTCCTACACGCTGAAACTGACGGGCCAGCGTGCCTACATCAACGACTGGACGATTCTGGTCGCACCTTTGAGCAGGAGCATTTGACATGGCAGCAGCACAGTGGGGCAGGGCGATGGACACCGCCATCAAGGTGGTGACAGACCAGGTCGAGAACCTCAACAGCATGTCAGAGACATACAACGGCATGCTCGACGCCGCGATGACGGCGCTACAAGATGCAGCGAAACCGCCGCTGACAGAGAGCCCGCCGCAGCTCCCCGGGCCGCCCAACGCGCCGTCGCTGATCAGCGCGGACGGCAACCTCGGCGGCCCGACCGAACTACCGCTGGACGTCAACTACGAGGTCCTGCCGCTGGAAATCGACCACTTACTGAGGGACCCGGACCTGAACGGGTTCAACCCACCGAACCCCCCGGAGGCGCAGCCCATTGTGGTGCCGTCGCCGCCGCCGCTGGCGGCCATCACGCCCCCGGGCGAGTCGGGTATCGACACCAGTGTGGACTTCCCGGCCGCGCCGGTCCTCGCTTACCCGACCATGCAGGCGCTCGCTCCGGTGGTCATTCCGGCGTTCACAGGCGTCGAAATACCGGACTTCACGGACGCGCCCCCCGACGCGGCGGCGCTGATGGTGCCGAACGTGTTCATCAACTGGGCCGAGCCAAGCTACCAGGGCGAGGTACTGCAAGACCTGGTGCTGTGGGTGAAGGAGAGCATGCAGGGCGGCACGGGGCTGCCGCCAGCGGTCGAGGATGCTCTGTTCGCCCGCGCCCGCGAGCGCGACAGCGCTGAGACGAACCGCGCCGTTCAGGAGGCGGTGGACACCTGGGCGGCGCGGAACTTTTCCATGCCCCCGGGCATGCTGGTTAAGCAGGCGAGCTTTGCCCGCGAGCAGGGCCGTCTGAAATCCGCCGAACTAAACCGCGACGTGATGGTCGAGGCGGCGAAGTGGGAGATCGAGAACATACGCTTCGCCGTGCAGCAAGGCATCGCGCTGGAGACGATGCTGTCGAACCTCTTCGAGAACGCCACCAAGCGGTTGTTCGAAGCGGCAAGATTCCAGGCCGAGGCGCAGATCAACGTGTTCAACGCGCAGGTTAATTTGTTCAGCGCGCAGAACCAAGCGTTCCAGACCTTGGTCCAGGTCTACCGGGCCAAGATCGACGGGCGGATCGCCAAAGTCACCGCCTTCAAGGCCGAAGTGGAAGCCCAGGCCGCAGTGGGGCAGCTCAACCAGCAGAAGGTCGAGCAGTACAAGGCGGAAATCGGCGCCGTGCAGACGATGGCGGAGGTGTACTCCACGCAGATGCGGGCGGCGCAGGTCAAGGCGGACGTCATCAAGTCTCAAATCGACGCATACCGGGCGGAGGTGCAGGCGTACGCGGAAAAGCTCGGTGCCGAGAAGGTCAAGTTCGACGCCTACGAGTCGCAGATCAAGGGCGAGACGGCCAAGGCAGGAATGTTCGAGGCCCAGGCCCGGGCCTACGCCGCCACCGTGCAGGGCATGTCGGCCAAAGCCGAGGTGGAAGCCAAGGGCATCCAACTCAGAATCGAGGTGGCGCGGGCGTACATCCAGAAGTACGTGGCGGATATCGACCGGTATCGCGCGGACACAGACGCCTCCTTGAAGGCGATCCAGGCGGGCACCGAGGCATTCCGCGCCAAGGCCGACGCCTGGCGGGCGTCGGCGGAGGCGGACATCGCCGCGGCCGGGGTGAACGAGCGCCTGATCGACGCGGACAACCGGACGAAGATTTCGTTCGCCGAGATGCGGATCAAGCAGTATCAGACCGACATCAGCAAGGCCAACAACGAGGCCCAGATGGCGCTGGAGGCGGCGAAGGCCATGGGGCAATAC
>JAEWVY010000146.1 GCA_023396625.1 Pseudomonadota bacterium
GGGAGATGGACAAGATCGACGGTCCGTACTATTTCTTCAAACTCATCCAGCGCATGCGGCAGCTTCTGCCACCCTGGATGCCGTCCATCGGACTCGAAGGCGGTCGCATCAACATCGTGCCGGTCGACTTCGTGGTGAACGCCCTGGACCACCTCTCCCATGCGAAAACCACCAGTGGGAAATGTTTCCATCTCGTGGATCCCGTGGGTTACCGAGTGGGGGATGTGCTGGACATCTTCAGTCGCGCGGCCCACGCACCCAAGATGAATGTGTTCGTCAACGCGGCTTTGCTTGGCTTCATCCCCAAGAGCCTCAAGAAGGGACTGATGGCGCTGGCGCCTGTGCGCCGCGTACGAAATGCCGTGATGCAAGACCTCGGGCTCCCGGAGGACATGCTCTCCTTCGTGAATTACCCCACCCGCTTCGATTGCCGCGAAACGCTAACCGCATTGAAGGGCAGCGGCATCGAATGCCCAAACCTCAAGGACTACGCTTGGCGTCTCTGGGACTATTGGGAACGTCACCTCGATCCCGATTTGCACATCGACCGCACGTTGCGCGGGACCGTGGCGGGCAAAGTGGTTCTGGTGACCGGCGGCTCCTCGGGCATCGGGCTGGCCGCGGCACACAAGTTCGCGGAGGCCGGCGCCATCACCATCATCTGCGGCCGCGATGAAGACAAGCTGGCTCAGGCGAGCGAGGAGGCCAAGGCCCGAGGCTATGCATTTGTCACCTACGCTGTCGACATCGCGGACATGCCCGACTGCGACCGCTTCATCCAGAAGTTGCTGGCCGACCATGGTGGCGTGGATTTCCTCATCAACAACGCGGGGCGATCCATCCGACGCGCCATCGAAAGCAGCTACGACCGATTCCACGATTTCGAGCGGACGATGCAGCTCAACTATTTCGGTTGCCTGCGCGTGACCATGGGCCTGCTCCCCACCATGGTGGCCAAACGCAGAGGGCACGTGGTCAACATCAGCTCGATCGGCGTGCTCACCAACGCCCCGCGCTTTTCGGCCTATGTGGCCAGCAAGGCGGCCCTGGACGCCTGGACCCGCTGCGCCTCCAGCGAGTTTGCCGACCAGGGCGTCACCTTCACGACCATCAACATGCCACTGGTTCGCACGCCGATGATCGCGCCCACCAAGATTTACAACAACGTGCCGACCCTGGCTCCCGAAGAGGCCGCCGACCTGATCGCCCAAGCCTGCATCTTCAAGCCGGTGCGCATCGCCACCCGGCTGGGCGTCACCGGGCAGCTCCTGCACGCTCTGGTGCCACGCGTGGCGCAGATCGTGATGAACACCAGCTTCCGCATGTTCCCCGACTCAGCGGCCGCCAAGGGCGACAAGGGGGCCAAGCCTCAACTTTCCGCCGAGGCGATGGCCCTGCAGCAGATGATGCAGGGCATCCATTTCTGACCTCGCCGCCCCCCCGGAAACGGGGCAACGACAAGGCTGGAGAATCTGACCGAGGAGTCAAACCGCCCCCTGGCCCATTGGGGCGGTGCGATAATGGAAATTCATAATAACGTCGCCTCAGGCGATATTTTTTGCCACCTCTTCGCTCAATCGCATGATCCTGGTCACCGGCGGCGCCGGCTTTATTGGTGCCAATTTCGTTCTCGACTGGCTTGCCCTGAAGGACGAGCCGGTTCTCAATCTGGACAAACTCACCTATGCCGGCAATCTGGAAAACCTGGTCAGCATCCAGGACAACGGCCGGCATGTCTTTGTCCGCGGAGATATCGGTGACAGTGCCCTGATCACGGGGTTGCTGACAACGCACCAACCTCGCGCCGTGGTGCATTTCGCCGCCGAAAGCCACGTTGACCGGTCGATCCATGGCGCAGAGGATTTCATCCAGACCAACGTCGTGGGTACCTTCCGGTTGCTGGAAGCAGTTCGGTCCTACTGGAGTGTCCTGCCCGCAGATGCGCAGCAAAACTTCCGTTTTCTGCATGTCTCCACGGATGAGGTCTATGGCTCGCTCGGACCGACCGAACCTGCCTTTTCCGAAACACGGCGCTACGAGCCCAACAGCCCCTACAGTGCCAGCAAGGCCGCGAGCGATCATCTGGTGCGCGCTTGGCACCACACCCACGGCCTGCCCACCCTGACGACCAATTGCTCCAATAACTACGGCCCCTACCATTTCCCCGAAAAACTCATACCGCTGATGATCGTCAATGCACTGGCCGGAAAGCCTTTGCCGATCTATGGCGACGGCCTGCAGGTACGCGACTGGCTCTACGTGAAAGATCACTGTGCGGCCATCCGTCGCGTACTGGACGCCGGCCATCCTGGCGAGGTCTACAACGTCGGCGGCTGGAACGAAAAGCCCAACATCGATATCGTGCACACCATTTGCTCGCTGTTGGATGAGTTGCGCCCCCGCCACGACGGTGAGAGTTACCGCACACAGATCACTTACGTCAAGGACCGCCCCGGACACGACCGGCGTTATGCCATCGATGCCCACAAGATTGAACGAGAACTGGGGTGGAAACCGGCGGAAACCTTTGAATCCGGCATCCGCAAGACAGTTCAGTGGTACCTCGAACACCCGGCTTGGGTGGCCAATGTCCAGAGTGGCACTTACCGCGAGTGGGTCCAGACGCAATACGCCAGCGCATGAAGATCCTTCTGTTTGGAAAGGGGGGGCAGGTGGGCTGGGAGTTGCAACGCAGCCTGGCCCCGCTGGGGGAAGTGGTCGCGCTGGACTTTGACAGCAAGGAATTACCCGCCGATTTCAGCCAACCGGAGGCACTGGCCGATACCGTGCAAGCGGTACGTCCCGACGTGATCGTGAACGCCGCCGCCCATACCGCGGTAGACCGCGCCGAAAGCGAGCCAGAGCTGGCCCGGCGCCTGAACGCCCAGGCAC
>JAEWVY010000291.1 GCA_023396625.1 Pseudomonadota bacterium
CCGTTGAACCAGCCGGTGACGGAGGACATTTTCCTCATGACCAGCCAGACCGGTGCGACACGTGTGCCCAACATGTTCCTGCCGCAGTGTTTTCACAACGATGGCAACTACATCGTGAGTCTGGGCAGCGTCACGCGCTGGATGGCGCAGCAGGCGGAGAACCTGGGTGTGGAAATCTTTCCAGGGTTCGCCGCCGCAGAGGTGCTGTACAACGAGGACGGGTCCGTCAAGGGTGTGGCGACCGGCAATCTCGGGATTGGCAAGAATGGCGAGCCCACCGAGAGTTTCCAATTGGGCATGGAACTGCACGCCAGATACACCGTCTTCGCCGAGGGCGCGCGAGGCCATTTGGGCAAGCAGCTCATTGCCAGATATCGACTGGACGAGGGCCGCGACCCGCAAAGTTATGCCATTGGCATCAAGGAGCTTTGGGAAATCGATCCCGCCCGGCACAAGCCCGGCTTGGCCTTGCACAGTGCGGGCTGGCCCCTGGACGAGGGGACCTATGGGGGCTCCTTCCTCTACCACATGGAGGACAACAAGCTCGTCGTTGGTTTTGTCGTCGGCCTGGATTACCGGAACCCCTATCTGAGCCCATTCGAGGAGTTCCAGCGCTTCAAGACCCACCCCAACATCCGATGGTATTTCGAAGACGAAAAAGGGGGGGTCACAGCCCGGCGCCTGAGTTATGGCGCCCGTGTCATCACCGCTGGCGGGCTGCTTTCACTGCCCAAGACGGTGTTCCCGGGCGGGGCGCTGGTCGGCTGCGAGGCCGGCTATCTCAACGCCAGCCGCATCAAGGGAAGTCACGCGGCGATCAAGACGGGCATGCTTGCCGCTGAGGCTGCATTCGAGGCGCTCGCCCAGGGGCGGTCGCATGACGAGCTGGTGGCTTATCCTGAGGCCTTTGAAAAGAGCTGGCTTCATGACGAGCTGAACAGGGCGCGCAATTTCAAGCAGTGGTTCAAGAAGGGCCGCACGGTCGGTACGTTGATGACGGGGGTGGAGCAGTACCTTTTCAGGGGCGCAATTCCGTGGACCATTCACCGTGATCAACCTGACCATGCGTATCTGAAGCCTGCTGCCGAGTGTCAACCCATCGTTTATCCCAAACCCGATGGGAAATTGACTTTCGATCGTCTCTCCAGCGTGTTTGTCAGCAACACCAATCACGAGGAGAACCAACCTGCCCATCTCACGCTTCGTGATGCCTCGGTCCCCGTAACGCATAACCTGGCGAAATATGCCGGCCCGGAGCAGCGCTACTGCCCGGCGGGTGTGTACGAGTTCGTGAAGAGCGACGACGGCGCCGACCGGCTTCAGATCAATGCGCAGAATTGTGTGCATTGCAAGACCTGTGACATCAAGGATCCGACCCAAAACATCACCTGGGTCGTGCCGGAGGGCGGTGGCGGCCCGAACTACGCCGGAATGTGAGCCCAACAGCGTGCCGGAGTACATGTCATCATGAATATCGTGATTACCGGCGGCGCCGGATTTCTGGGGGCCAGGCTGGCCCGTATGCTGCTGGCGCAAGGTGAACTGGTCCATGCCGGCGCCGCGCCGCGTCCCCTCTTGCGCCTCACGCTGGTCGACCGCATCCCCGCGGCGCAGGACCTGTGCGCCGATCCGCGCGTGACGATGGTGACTGGTGATTTGGGCGATCTGCTGGCCCCCGCTTCGGGAAGTTGCGCTGCCGTGCCGGCGGGCACCGATCTGGTGTTCCATCTCGCAGCTGCTGTCAGCGGTGACTGCGAGGCCGACTTCGATCTGGGCATGCGCAGCAACTTCATGGCCACGTACCAGCTGCTTGAGGCCTGCCGTGCGTTGGGGACGCGCCCGACCGTGGTGTTTGCCAGTTCGTTGGCGGTCTATGGCGGCACGCTCATGCATCCGTTGCCAGCAGTGATCGACGACCATACCCTGCCCACGCCGCAAAGCAGCTACGGCGTTCAGAAGTTCATTGGGGAACAGCTGATGGCGGACTATGCCCGCAAAGGCTATGTCCGTGGGCGGACGGTGCGCTTGATGACGGTGAGTGTGCGGCCGGGCAAGCCCAACGGCGCGGCATCGAGTTTCTTGAGTGGCATCATCCGTGAACCTCTGGCCGGGGTCCGGGCGTCCTGTCCTGTGCCGCCAGACACCGCTGTGGCGCTTTCATCGCCTGGTCGCACGATCGAGGGGTTGATTCGTGCCGCGCAGACGGATGACTCGACCTGGGGCGCTCACACTGCCGTGAATCTTCCCGCCCTGACCACGACGCCGCGCAAGATGGTGGCTGCCTTGGAACAACTGGCCGGGACGGCGGCCGCCAGATTGGTCGATTGGGTGCCGGATCCGGCCATTGCGCGCATTGTGACGAGCTGGCCCGAGGCGATCGATGCCGCCCGGGCTCGGGGGCTGGGTCTGAAGCCCGACCCTGATTTTTCTGCCATTGTGATCGAATACATGAATGAAAACACCCAGGCCGTGCGACCGTCGTGACCGGAGGGCCTCCCAAATGAAATGAAATGCGTGGTTTGGGGGGGACAAGAGGAGAGACTTTCACGAGAAAAGTCACACATCCCCGCATGACGGGCTATTGAAAGTTGTTCCTGAGGTCTATACTGTGTTTAAGTCTCAAGAGTATTCGGGTTAACACCAACAAGGAGTCGATGATGCGTAGACAGGCAATGAAATATCTGGTTCTGGCCGCTTCCGCGGCAATGGTCAGCAATGCGGGCAACGCCGCCACAACGACCGGAAACCTGTCGGTGACAGCGACGGTGACCTCTGCGTGTCTGGTGGTTACATTGCCGGTGGCGTTTGGCATTTACGACCCGACGTCCGGGACCCCCACCGATGCCACGGGGTCGGTCACGGTGACGTGCACATTTGGGACGACCTATACCATTGCCTTGGATGATGGCGCCAATCCGGGAATGGCAGGAGATGTCAATACGCGCCGCATGCTGGCCAACGCCAGTGACTATTTGCCTTACAACCTCTACCTCGATGCGGGCCATGCGACGGTGTGGGGTGATGGGATCAGCGGTTCGTTGAATCCGACGACAGGTAGTTTCACCGCCACTGGCCTGCCGCAGGCCTACAGCGTGTATGGCCGCATCCCAATCAACCAATATGTGGCGGGTGGGGCCTACCTCGATACCGTGGTGGCGACGGTGACCTACAACTGAGCAAGCGGTCGATGCATCGTCTGCTCGTTTGTGCGGCCTTACTGATTCACCTTCTGCCCATCGCCGCACAGGCGGCAGACATTGCTGTCCTGCCGGTCCGTGTCGAACTTTCTGCCGGGCAGGATCGGCAGGCCATCACCGTCACCAACCAAGGCAAAGAGGGTGTCACGATGCAGGTGGAAGCGGCGGCGTGGTCCCAAACGGACGGGGTAGACCACTACACCCCTTCCGACGATCTGCTGGTGAACCCCCCGCTTTTCACGGTGCCGCCCGGGCGCTCGCAGATACTGCGGCTGGGCCTGCGGCGGCCTGCGGCCGGTGAAAAAGAGCTTGCCTATCGCCTTTTCCTTCGTGAGGTGCCTGCGGCGAGTCAAGCCAGTGCGCGACGGGCGGATGGCAAGGTGAGTGTCCTGCTGGAATTGCGGTTGCCTGTCTATGTGGCGCCTGCCAAGGTGGTGCATTCGCATCAGTGGCGCGCCTCGCGCGACGCGAAAGGCCAGATCGTGTTGAGCGTTCTGAATGCCGGCAATGTGCATCTGGTGGTGGGTGAGCTCAAGCTGCGGGCTGCGGGTGCACGGCAGGATGCTGCACCACTGGCCGCCACGAAAACCAGCGTGTCGGTGCTGCCGGGGCAGAGCCGGCGTTGGGTCTTGCGTCCCGAAAAACCCTTGACCAGTCCGCGAGTCGAGCTCGAGGTGGCGACCGATCGTGGCCCACACCATGTGGCGCTTGATCTTTTGCCCGAATAGGCTCCGGAAGGGCTGTCTTGTTCTTGGGGTGACAGGTGCCCTGGCCTTGGGGGTCACGGCCCCCGGGGCCGTGGTGGCCGAGCAGCCGCCCGCTGGCAGATCCAGACCTTTGCTGTTGGGGGTGCGGATCAACGGCGGGGCGAATGGCGACGCCGCGATGCTGCTTTCGCTGGATGGGGGCCGTTTGGCCGCATCGGAAGAAAGTTTGCGGACCTGGCGGTTGATTCCGCCGGCAGGCAGGGCCATAGAGATCGACGGCAGGACCTGGTTCCGCCTCGATGACATTCCGGGCGTGAGCTACAGTGTCGACACGGCCGAGCAGGTGCTGTTGTTGCAGGCGCCGCCTTCGTCCTTTGCCGTGACCGGCATTGGCCACGACAACGTTCCCTACAGCCTGACGCCTTCTCAGCCCGGCGGGTTTTTCAACTACGACTTGCAGTGGCAGCATGCCGACGGGCACACGGCCGGCAGCGGACTGTTCGAGTTGGGCGCTTTCAATGCCTGGGGTAGCGGCACAACCACGGCCTTGTGGAACAGCGCCAGCCCGGGGCGGCCCTGGGTTCGACTGGACACCACCTGGAATGTCGATATGCCCGAGCGCATGGAGAGTGTGCGACTCGGCGATGCCATCAGTCGCGCCGGCAGTTGGGGGAGGGCGGTGCGGTTTGGGGGGATCCAGTGGGGAACGAATTTCGCGACCCAGCCGAATTTCGTCACCTTCCCCTTGCCCAACCTGCGCGGCGAAGCGGTCCTGCCTTCCACCTTTGAGGTGTATACGGACAACATCAGACGCATGCAGGGTGATGTACCCCCCGGCCCTTTCGATTTGTCTAGCGTGCCTGTGGTGACTGGGCAAGGTGAAATCCAGTTGGTGGTGCGGGATTTCCTGGGTCGGCAGCAGGTCATCACGCAACCCTATTACGCCAGCCAACGCCTGCTGAAGCCCGGTTTGCATGACTTTTCCATCGAAGCTGGCGCGGTGAGGCGTGACTATGGCCTCGACAGCGCACGTTATGGCCGGTTCATGCTTTCGGCCACGGACCGGTTCGGCATCGGTCCGGATTTCACGCGGGAGTACCGCGCCGAAGTGTTGCGTGACCAGCAAACCGTTGGTGTGGGAGGTGCCTGGGCCCTGGGGGGGCTGGGGATTGCCAATGTGACTGGGGCGGTCAGTCGTGGGCCGGAAGGACACGGAGGCCTGGTCGGCGCGGGCATCGAACGTCAGGCCAGGGACGTCAACTTTGGCGTCCGTGCGCAATACGCGAGCCGTCATTTTGTCCAGATGGGTGCTCTGGAGACGGCCGCCCCGAAGCATTTGCTGAGCGCCAGTCTGGGGATTCCGCTGGGGGGGAGCGGGTTGGGGCTGGGCTACCTGCGGCAAACGACCTGGCAAGGAGATGAGAACAGGTTGTTGTCGGCAAATTACAGCTTTCGCTTGGGGCCGCGCAGCCATCTCGGCGTCTACGCCGTGCGCAATTTTGTCGGGGAACCGAATCTGACCGTGGGGGCGATTCTGTCCCTGTCACTGGACGATCGGACGAGCGCCAGTGCCGATGTGGGGCGGTATGGCAAGCAGACTCAATCGACGATTCAGGTGCAGCGCAACCTGCCAGAGGGCAATGGCGTGGGTTATCGGATGATGATTGGCCAAGGGGAACTGGACCGTTCTTCCGCGGGCGTCACGTGGCGCACCGACCATGGTGATGTGACGGCAGAAGTGGCGCGCCTGCCGGGCAGTACGGCCTATCGGGCGGGGGTCAGTGGTGGCGTGGCCGTGGCGGGTGGCGGGGTCTTTGCGAGCCGCCGCCTTGACGACAGTTTCGCAGTGGTCCAGGTCGAAGGCTATCCTGGCGTGCGTGTGTACCGCGACAATCGGGAGGTGACCCGGACAAACAAGAGTGGCCTGGCGTTGATCACCCGTTTGCGGGCTTACCAGGAAAATCCCATTGGCATCGAGCAGGCCGACCTTCCACTCGATGCCGAGGTGGGGGCCTTGCAGATCAAGCTGACCCCGGCGCTGCGCAGCGGCGTGGTCGCGGCATTCCCGGTCCGCCGCAGCCGCGCGGCCACTTTCCGGCTGGTCGACGACAGTGGCCGCCCTTTGCCCGCCGGCGCGACGGTCAAACTGGAAGGCCAGGACCAGACCTTTCCCGTCGGCTACGAAGGCAAGGCCTTCGTTTCCGGGCTGGTTTCACGCAATCGGCTGACCGGGGAATGGCCGGGACGGCGCTGCGTGGCTGAGCTGGCATTTGCTCGTGAAAGCGAGATGCTGCCCGACTTGGGCATCGTCATCTGCAAAGGAGTCGCGCCATGAGGCAGAAAACGTTTGGCATTGTGGTGTTCCTGCTGTTGTGGCTGCCTCAGCAGGCCTCCGCGCTGTGTACCCTGGTGTGCTCGTGCACGACCAGCACCACCGCGGTGGCCTTTGGCGTTTACAACATCCATTCGCCCTCGGCGCTCGACGGCGTAGGCAACGTTCGTGTCACCTGCGGCGGGGTACTTGGCTTGCTGGTGCCGTATGACATTGCCCTGGGTAAAGGGATGCACAGCAGCAATTTCAGCCCGAGGAAAATGGCCAGTGGCTCGGATCAACTGAACTACGACCTGTATACCAGCAGCGCCCGAACGACCATTTGGGGCGATGGCACCAGTGGCACGCAAGTGGTTTCGGGATCGGTCACCATCGTGTTGCTGGGAGGAACGTCCAGCGACCACCCCGTGTATGGCCGCATCCCTTCGGGCCAGACGTCCGTACCCCCCGGCAGTTACAGTGACACGGTGCTGGTCACGGTGACCTACCAGTAGCAAGGCGAGTCCGCTGAGCCGATGGGCGGGGCGCCGTTTCGCGCCGAGACCGGAGAGACCGGAACATGCCAATCAGGGGCATGCCGACGGGATGGCGCGCCCTTCTGGCGATTAGGCGAAAACCCGCACATGGCCAGTCACCTGCCGCCGTAATAATACGAGGGCTTATCGATGGGCTTCCTTCGACTTCCGAAGGGGCCATGGATCGTTTATCAGGAGACAGACATGAAATTTTCCAGATTGTTCATCGGCATGACGTTGGCCATGGGGTTGCTTGCTTCGGCAGCTGCCCAGACGACGATGAAAATCAGCATTTCCACCTCGCAGAACTCGCATCAGGGCATTGCCATCGATACCTTTGCCAAGGAGGTCGAAAAACGCACCGGTGGTCGCTACAAGGTGCAGACCTTCTAC
>JAEWVY010000166.1 GCA_023396625.1 Pseudomonadota bacterium
TCCATGAACTCATCCAGCTCGGCCTGTACGACCGCGAGTTCCTGGCGCGCTACACCAACGCCGGCCAACTGGTGAACCAGGACACCGCGCACGACGAGTTCGGCATGTTCCTGCGCAAGCCCGACGGCGACGTGGTCAACCCCTTGCGCCCGGCCAACTTCTACTGGTGGGACCGGCTCACGGAGCAGGCCGTAGCCGACCACGCCGAGGGCGCGGACCCGGCCCTGCTGGGCCACTTCCAGTTGCCCGACGGCACGCCCGCAGTGCCGGCCTTCCAGTTGCTGGAAGAGCGCGTCAAACCCTACACGCCGGAATGGGCCGAGGGCATCACCGGCATTCCCGCCGCCACCATCCGCCGCCTGGCACACGAGATGGGCATTACCGCGCGCGACCAGAAGATCGAGCTGCCCATCGCCTGGACCGACAGTTGGGGCCAGCGGCACGAATCCGTCAAGGGCAACCCGGTGGCGTTCCACGCCATGCGCGGGCTGGCGGCGCACTCCAACGGCTTCCAGACGATCCGCTCGCTGGCGATCCTGATGTCGCTGCTGGGCACCATCGACCGCCCCGGGGGCTTTCGACACAAGGCGCCCTACCCGCGCGCCGTGCCGCCCAACGCCCGCCCGCCCAAGGGCCCGCAGGCCGTCAAGCCCAACACGCCGCTGGACGGCGCGCCGCTGGGCTGGCCCGAGAGCCCGGACGACCTGTTCGTGGACGAGCACGGCCAGCCGGTGCGCATCGACAAGGGCTTTTCCTGGGAGCACCCGCTGTCCGCGCACGGCCTGATGCACAACGTCATCACCAACGCCTGGCGTGGCGACCCTTACCACATCGACACCTTGCTGATCTTCATGGCGAACATGGCCTGGAACTCCACCATGAACACCTCCGAAGTGCGCAAGATGCTCAACGACAAGCACACGCAAGGCGAACTCAGCGGCGAGTACAAGATTCCGTTCCTGGTGGTGTGCGACGCCTTCCAGTCCGAGATGACGGCCTTTGCCGACCTGATCCTGCCCGACACCACCTACTTGGAGCGGCACGACTGCATGTCCATGCTGGACCGCCCCATCTCCGAGTTCGACGGCCCGGTGGACTCGGTGCGCATCCCGGTGCTGCCGCCCAAGGGCGAATGCAAGCCGTTCCAGGAAGTGCTGATCGAACTGGCCGGGCGTCTGAAGCTGCCCGCGTTCACGCAGGCCGACGGCTCGCGCAAGTTCAGGAACTACCCGGACTTCATCGTCAACTACGAAACCGCGCCGGGTTCGGGCATCGGTTTCCTGGCAGGCTGGCGCGGCAAGGGCGGGGAAAAGCCGCTGCGCGGCGAGCCCAATCCCAAGCAGTGGGAGATGTACGAGAAGAACAACTGCGTGTTCCACTACGAAATGCCCCCGGAGCACCAGTACATGCGCAACTGGAACCGCGGCTACATGGAGTGGGCGCAGAAGATGGGCATACGCCGCGACAAGGACCCCATCGTGATCCACCTGTATTCCGAGTTCCTGCAGGGCTTTCGCCGCGCCGCTCAGGGCAAGCGGCCGGGCAAACAGCCGCCGGACGCCCTGCGCCGCCGGGTGGAGACCTACTTCGACCCGCTGCCGTTCTACTACGCGCCGCTGGAAGATCAGGCCACGGACAAGGCCCGCTACCCGCTGAATGCCGTGACGCAGCGCCCCATGGCCATGTACCACTCCTGGGACTCGCAGAACGCGTGGCTGCGCCAGATCCACGCGCACAACTACCTCTTCGTCAACCCCAGGACCGCCCGCGCCCAGGGTATCGCCGACGGCGGCTGGATGTGGGTGGAGTCCCCCTGGGGCAAGGTGCGCTGCATGTGCCGTTACTCCGAGGCCGTGGAACCGGGCACGGTGTGGACCTGGAACGCCATCGGCAAATCGGCCGGCGCCTGGAATCTCAGCGCCGACGCCAACGAGTCCCAGCGCGGCTTTCTGCTCAACCACCTGATCTCCGAGGAGCTGCCCGCGGGTGGCGGATCGACCTTGTCCAACTCGGACCCCATCACCGGCCAGGCCGCGTGGTACGACGTGCGCGTGCGCATCTACAAGGCCGAGGAAGGCGAGCCCGAGCAGACCTCGCCGCAGTTTGCGCCGGTGCCCCGCGTGCCGGGCGAGCCATCCGAAGTGCCTCGCTGGCAGGCCTGGTTCGCGGGTCGGGGAGCGCGCAAATGACGCAGTTGGCCCTGGTGATCAACCTGAACGTGTGCGTGGGCTGCCACGCCTGCGTGACCAGTTGCAAGCAGTGGAACACGTCCGGCTCCGCCGGCGCGCTGACCGACTTCAACCCCTACGGTGCCGACCCCAACGGCACCTTCTTCAACCGCGTGCAGACCTTCGAGGTGGGCGAGTTTCCGAACACGCAGACGGTGCACTTCCCCAAGTCCTGCCTGCACTGCGAAGACCCGCCGTGCGTGCCCGTGTGTCCCACGGGCGCCAGCTACAAGCGCGCGCAGGACGGCATCGTGCTGGTGGACTACGACAAGTGCATCGGCTGCAAGTACTGCACCTGGGCCTGCCCCTACGGCGCGCGTGAATACGACGGGCAGCGCAAGGTCATGACCAAGTGCACCCTGTGTGTGGATCGCGTCACCAGCACCACCCTGCCCGAGGCCGAGCGCAAGCCCTCGTGCGTGCTCGCCTGTCCCGCCAACGCGCGCCTGTTTGGCGACGTGCACGACCCCGAATCGGTGGTTTCCAAGGCCATCGCCGAGCGCGGCGGCTACCCGCTCATGCCCGAATGGGGCACGCAGCCGTCCAACCACTACCTGCCCCGGCGCAAGACAGAAATCCGCGTGCATCCGGAAGACCTGGAGCGCGTGGACAACCCCCTGAAGATCGACGGCAAGCAACCCGAGACCGGCCACCATGGACCGGGCCGCGAGGACTTCGCCACCTAGACATCTGGCCCTCGGACACGCGGTATGCATCCTCCTTTTTCCGCCATCTTTCTCACCACGCTCATCGGCGCGGGTCAGGGCCTGTTCCTGGTCCTGTTCGGCACCGAGCTCGCCTTGAACGCCCCGCTGAACGCGTCCGCTCACGCCTTCCTGGCCGGGTGCGCCGCCGTGGCGCTGTTGTTCACCGGCGCGGGGCTGGTGGCCTCGTTCTTCCACCTCGGCCAGCCGCAGCGCGCCTGGCGTGGCATGGCCATGTGGCGCACGTCCTGGCTGGCGCGCGAAGGCATTGCCTTGCCCGCGTTCATGGCCGGCACTTTTTTCTACGTTCTGCTGCACATCGTCGGTTCACCCGCGACGCTGGTCGTGGGCGCCATCACGGCGCTGCTGTGCCTGGCGCTGTACCTGTGCACCGGCATGATCTATGTGAGCATCCGCTTCCTGCAGGAGTGGGCCAGTCCGCTGACGCTGGTGAACTACCTGCTGCTGGGCTGCGCCTCAGGCGCCACGTTGGCCACGCTGCTGGCCGCGCTCGGCGCCGAAGCCCTGGTGCTGCCCTATGCGCGGCTGGCCGCGCTGCTGACAGCGCTGGCCCTGGTGACACGCGGCGCGTCCCTGGTACGCAACGCCCGGCTCAAGCCGAAGTCCACCGTGCAAAGCGCCATCGGCATCAAGCACCCGCGCATCGTGCAGAAATCGCAAGGTTTCATGGGCGGCTCGTTCAACACGCGCGAGTTCTTCCACGGGCGCAGCGCGGCGCTGCTGCGCTCGGTCAAATGGGGCTTTCTGCTGGGCGTGTTCCCGCTGCCGCTGCTGTGTCTGGCGCTGGGCGTGACGGCCTCGTCCGCGGCGTTGATCGCGCTGGCCTTCGGCGTGCAATACCTGGGCCTGCTGGCCGAGCGCTGGTTCTTCTTCGCTCAGGCCAACCATCCGCAAAACCTGTATTACCAGACCATTTCCTGAAGCGTAGCCCTTGCCATGACCCCGAAGAAAATCATCCTTTCTCTAACCACACTGGCCTGCAGCGCCGCTTTGGCCCAGGACGCACCGTGGCTGGACGATGCGCGCAAGGTGGCTGGCTCGGTGCCCCCGAAGCTGCTGCAGGTGCTCAACGGCGAGATCGCCAAGGGCGGTCCGGCCTCGGCCATTGGCGTGTGCAGCGAGCAGGCGCCCAAGATGGCCAAAGCGGCCTCGGAACAGACCGGCTGGGCCATTCGCCGCGTCAGCCTGCGCCACCGCAATCCCAAGGCCGTGCCCGACGACTGGGAGCGCAGCACGCTGGAAGAATTCGACCGGCGCGCCGCCGCAGGCGAAAGCCCGGCCACGCTGGAGAAGTGGGAAACCGTCGGCGGCACGGACAAGAAGGAAGCCCGCTACATGAAGGCCCTGCCCGTGCAGCAGGTGTGCCTAGCTTGCCATGGTCCCACCGACAAGCTCACGCCGGACGTGGCGGCCCAATTGCAGTCCCGCTACCCCGCCGACAAGGGCACGGGCTACAGCCTGGGGCAGATCCGCGGCGCCATCACCATCCGCAAGGCCCTGTGACGACATCCCTGCACAATCGCCGCTCTGTCGTGCCACGCCCATGCCGTCCGCCTTCGCCGCCCGCCTGAAACGACGCTTGCCCTTGCGGGAGCGCAAGCACGCGTGGCTGGCCTGGATCGGCCTGGCTTGCCTGGCTGCGCCAGCACTGGCCGCCACCGCCACTGCCACCGCTGGAGACGGCACGATGCCCTGGTGGTTCTGGCCGCTGGCGCTGTTCGTCACCTGCTTTGTCATCGGCATCGTGGCCGTGCCTGCGGGCATTGGCGGGGGCACGCTGTTCGTGCCCATCGTCGGCGGTTTCTTCCCTTTCCATCTTGACTTTGTGCGCGGAGCCGGATTGCTGGTGGCGCTGGCCAGTGCGCTGGCTGCCGGTCCCACACTCTTGCGTGGCGGCCTGGCCAGTCTACGTCTGGCCTTGCCACTCGCACTGCTGGCCTCGATCAGTTCCATCATCGGCGCCATGCTCGGCCTGGCGCTTCCGGCCAACGTCATCCAGATCGCGCTGGGCGTGATCGTGCTGGGCATCGTGGCCCTGATGTTCTCGGTCAAGAA
>JAEWVY010000173.1 GCA_023396625.1 Pseudomonadota bacterium
GCCACGTCCTCCCCGCAGCGGTGGTTTTGGAGGTGGGGGCGGGGGTGGCTATGGTGGTGGTGGCGGTGGGGGCGGCTACGGTGGCGGCCGGCGCGAGGGGGGGGGCGGCTACGGTGGCGGCCGGCGCGAAGGCGGGGGCAGCGACGGTGGATTCCGCAGCCCCTATGGGACCGGTCCGCGGGGCGGCGGCCGCAGTGGAGGCGGCAACGGCGGTGGTTACGGTGGCGGCTACTGAGGCAGCCAGAAACATCCCCAGTCAAAGCCCCCTCCGGGGCTTTTTTCTTTTCCCCAGCGTCAGCAGGGAATAGTCAGCTATGGAAAAAGGATGGATTCACGTTCATTCGCTGTGCTGACGGTGTTTTCTGGGACGTCCGGCCAGCGCCTTGTCGAACAGGGCATTCGGTAGCAAGCGCAGCAACTTGGCGACGACACCCATCTGCCAGGGGATGACGCGGTAGCTGTCACCGGCGACGATCGTGGTGAAGGCTTGCGCGGCGAAAGCCTCGGGGGTCATCAGGAACGGCATGGCGTAGCGGTTCTGGCGCGTGAGGGGGGTGTCGATGTAGCCCGGGCACAGGGTGACCACTTTCACGCCGCTATGGCGCAGTTCGCCACGCAGGCTTTCGCAGTAGGCGATCACGGCCGCCTTGCTGGCGCAGTAGGCGCCATGGCCGGGCAGGCCCCGGATGCCGGCCACGCTGCCGATGCCGACCAATGCACCGCTGCCGCGTTGGGTCATGGGGCCGATGAAGGGATGGAAGGTGGCCGCCATGCCGACGTTGTTGGTGGCGAAGACGCGTGACATCACGTCGATGTCGGCCCGCTCCCGGGTGTCCATGCCGATGCTGATGCCGGCGTTGGCGATGACCACGTCCGGCGTGCCCCATTCATCCACGCAGGCCCGCCCGGCAGCCACGATGGAGTCGGGAATGGCGACGTCGGCGCTGTAAATTCGATAGCGTTCATCGGCCACGCCATGGAGGGATGCCCATGATTCGATCTCTGCCGTGCGGCGGGCCGTCAGGGCCAGGCGCCAACCCTGCGCATGAAAGTGCGCCGCCAGCGCTTGACCGATGCCGCTGGAGGCGCCCGTGATGAACGCCAGGCGGGGAGGCAGGTCCCGTGCCATGGGCGTCAGCGGGCGGGGCGGGGCTGGAGCACGCCCCGGACCTGGCCCTTGAGTTCAAACGTCGAGGCGGCCTTGTCGTAGTTCATGGTGTTGCCGTGGAATTGGTCCGCGCCGCGAGTGATGACGACGGGCAGATGGCTGCTCAGACGCTCGGGGTTGGACTGGATCAGCAGGAATTCGCCTCGGTAGTCCACAGGGGGAGTGGCGGCTGCGGTGCCCCCCGCGCTTTCCCGTACCACATGCACATCGCCGGCAAGCCGCACTTCGCTGCCGTCGCGGTTGGATACCGCCCGGCGCGCCGTGGACCGTGTGAGCAGGCCCTGTTCGTCGAAGGAGCGCATGCGCACGTCCTGCATTTCGACGGCGTCGGTGTCGGGGAAGTGCTCGGCGACGGCCCCCAGCACCTCGTTGCGCAGGCGCCCCTGGGCGTCGAAAGAGCGGATCGCGAAGTTGCGCAGGAAGTAGTCGGCCTCATGTCGTGCCGGGGCGGTCATGGTGTCCTCCCGTGCCGTCGGCGTGTTGCGCACGAGCCACCACGTTCCGAGGGCGAACACCCCCATCAGTGCGACCGGCAGGTAAAGGCTCAGGCGGTCCCAGGCCGTGCGCAGCAGCGGATTCATGAGGCTGCGCTCCCGCAGTGCTCCTCGAGCAGGTCCACATAGCGGCCGCAGGCCACCAGCAGCAGGTCGCAAAACTCGCGCACAGCACCCATGCCGCCGCGCGCCCGGGTCACATGGTCGGCCAGGGCCAGGGCCTGGGCCTGGGCGTCGGGTGGCGCGGCGGTGAATGCGCAGCGCTGCATGACGGGCAGATCGGGCCAGTCGTCACCCATGGCGGCGGCCTGCGACCAGTCCAGTCCCAGCGACTCCAGCAGCTCTTGGGCTGCGGGCAGCTTGTCTTCCGTGCCGAAGCGGGCATGGGCGATGCCCAGGGCCTGCAGGCGCAGGCGCAGGGGCTTCGAGTCGCGTCCGGTGATGACCGCAGGGACGATGCCGGCCCGAGCCAGCAGCTTGATGCCGTGGCCGTCGAGTGTGTGAAAGCGCTTGAGGGTCTCGCCATGCTCGGAAAAATAGAGCCCGCCATCGGTCAACACGCCATCCACGTCGAAAAAGGCCACGCGAATGCCTTGCGCCCGCAACAGAAGTTCGGGGGGGAAGGTCAAGGCTGGCGCGACGGCACGGAGCGAGCACATGGTCAGATCACCTTGGCGCGCATGAGGTCGTTGCTGTTGAGCGCGCCGCACAGATGGCCCGCGGCGTCGATCACCAGCACGCTGGTGATGCGGTTGCGCTCCATCAGGGCGGCGGCTTCGACGGCGAGCGCATCGTCGCGGATGGTCTGGGGTGCCGGGTGCATGACTTCGGCGGCGCAGACCGTGCGCAGGTCGACGCCTTTTTCCACCAGGCGGCGCAGATCGCCGTCGGTGAAGATGCCCAGCACATGTCCTGCGTCATCGACCACGGCCGAGGCGCCCAGCCCCTTGGCGCTCATTTCGCGCATCAGCTCGGTGAAGGCCGTCGTGGGTGAGACACGCGGGACCGCATCGCCTCGGCGCATCACGTCGCTGACGTGGGTCAGCAGGCGGCGTCCGAGTGCGCCACCGGGATGGGAGCGCGCGAAATCCTCGGCGCGAAATCCCCGTGCATCCAGCAGCGCCACGGCCAGCGCATCGCCCAGCGCGAGCTGGGCGGTGGTGCTGGCCGTGGGGGCGAGGTTGAGTGGACAGGCTTCTTTTTCGACACTGCTGTCAAGCGTCACATCGGCGTGGCGTGCCAATGTGGACGCCGCGCCGCCCGTGATGGCGATCAGCGGCACCCCCTGGCGCTTGAGCACGGGCAAAATGGCGGTCAGTTCCTCGCTCTCGCCGCTGTTGGAAATGGCAAGCACCACGTCCACCGTCTTGATCATGCCAAGGTCTCCGTGGCTGGCCTCGGCGGGATGCACGAACATGGCGGGAGTACCGGTGGAGGCGAGCGTGGCGGCGATTTTCCGGCCAATGTGCCCGCTCTTGCCCATGCCCATGACCACCACGCGCCCGCGGACGTCGAGCATCATGCGGACGGCGCCTGCGAAACTGTCGTTGAGCCGCGTCCCGAGGCCAAGCAGGGCGGAGGCCTCGATATCCAGCGTCTCGCGGGCCAGCCGGAGGGCCTGGGCAGAGTCGAAAGTCATGCGCTGATTCTATCGACGCGCCACCCGCCATGGCGAGGGGCGGCATGGATGCGGTGCTTGCTACCATCGGCGCATGACTTCGCTGGAACTCGCCCTTGTCTACCTGCTTGCTGCCGTGCTCGGGGTGGTGGCGTTCCGTTCGCTCAAGCTGCCGCCAATGCTGGGTTATCTCGCTGTCGGCGTGATGATCGGTCCGCACGCGCTGGCGCTGGCCCAGAGCGCCGAGGCCGTTGCCCACCTCGGGGAATTCGGGGTGGTATTTTTGATGTTTGTGATCGGCCTGGAATTCAGCTTGCCCAAGCTGCGCGCCATGCGTCGCCACGTGTTTGGCCTGGGGCTGACGCAGGTTGTCCTGACCATCGCCCTGGTCACGCTCGGTTCGCTGTTTCTCACGGTGCTCGCGCCGGGACTTTGGACGATGGACTGGCGCAGCGCGCTGGTGTTGTCGGGTGCCATGGCGATGAGCAGCACCGCGATCGTGGTGAAGCTGATGGCGGAACGCATCGAATTGGCGAGTGAACACGGCAAGCGCGTCATGGGTGTGCTGCTGTTTCAGGATCTTGCCGTGGTGCCTCTGCTGGTACTGATCCCGGCGCTGGGCTCGACGCCAGAGCGCCTGTTGGTCGCGCTGGCCTTGGCCGGGGTCAAGGCATTCGTGCTGATCGCGGTCCTGCTCTGGGGGGGGCAGCGGGTCATGCGTTGGTGGCTGACGCTCGTGGCGCGCCGCAAGAGCGAGGAATTGTTCGTGTTGAATCTGCTGCTGGTCACGCTGGGGCTGGCCTGGATGACCGAGCTGGCCGGGCTGAGTCTGGCGCTCGGGGCCTTCATCGCGGGCATGCTGATCTCAGAAACCGAATACAAGCAGCAAGTGGAGACGGACATCCGGCCTTTTCATGACGTGTTGCTGGGCCTGTTCTTCATCAGCATCGGCATGATGCTGGACTGGCGCCTGGTGCTGGAGCGCTGGCCCCTGGTGCTGTTGCTTGTGACCCTGCCGGTGCTGTTCAAGCTGTTGATCGTGATGGCGCTGGCACGCGCCTTTGGCGCGACGGCCGGAGTCTCGCTGCGCACCGGGCTGTACCTTGCCCAGGCGGGGGAGTTCGGCTTCGTGTTGCTCACGCTGGGCGCTCAGGAGCGCCTGGTGCCGCCCGAGCTGCTCAGCCCGATCCTGGCGAGTATGGTGTTGTCGATGCTCGCGACACCTTTCATCGTCATGTACAGCGAAGCCCTGGTGATGAAGTTCGTGTCCAGCGAATGGCTGCTGCATTCAGTGCAGATGACGGCGATCGCCCGGCGGGCGATCAATACCCGCCGGCATGTCCTGATCTGCGGCTACGGCCGCTGTGGTCAGAATCTGGCCCGTGTCCTGGAGCGAGAGGGCATCGATTGCATGGCGCTGGACCTCGATCCCGACCGGGTGCAGCAGGCCGCGGCGGCTGGGGACGCGGTGGTGTTTGGCGACGCCACGCGTTCGCAGGCGCTGGTGGCGGCCGGCCTGTCGCGCGCCAGCGCGGTGGTGGTGACCTACCTGGACATTCGCGCGGCGATGAAGGTGCTGGCCCATGTGCGGACCCACGCGCCACAGGTGCCGGTGATCGTGCGCACGCAGGATGATCGCGAACTGGAGAGGCTGCGTGCCGCTGGCGCGACGGAGGTGGTTCCCGAGGCCATCGAAGGGTCTCTGATGCTGGCCAGCCATGCGCTGGCGCTCGTGGGTGTGCCCATGCGTCGCGTGATCCGCATCGTCCAGGACCAGCGGGATGCGCGTTATGCGCTGCTGCGCGGCTATTTCCATGGCGCGGACGACAGCACCATCGACGAACACGAACAGGAGCGGTTGTCCACGGTGACGTTGCAGCCGGGCGCGCATGCCGTCGGCGGGACACTGGGCGCGCTGGCGCTGTCGGATCTGTCGCTTCGGATCATCAGCCTGCGCCGCAGCAGCGGCAAAACGGTGCCGATGGATGACGACACCGTGATCGAGCCGGGCGACACGCTGGTCTTGTCTGGTCAGGCCGAGGCGCTGGCTCTGGGCGAGATCCGGTTGCTCCGAGGCTGAGAGAATCCGAAGTCGTCATTGAAACCAGGTTGAACCATGCAAGACCTCAGCGCCAGTGAATACCTCAAACGGCACATCCGCACCGTGGCGGACTGGCCCTCGCCGGGTGTTCAGTTTCGTGACATCACCCCGCTTCTGCAGGACCCGAAGGTGTTCCGGGTGCTGATTGATGCCTTTGTCCATCGGTACATGGACCGGGCGAACCGCCCGGACGTGGTTGCCGGGCTCGATGCGCGGGGGTTCATTCTCGGGGCCGTGCTGGCGTTCGAGCTGGGCGTGGGTTTTGTGCCCATACGCAAAAAAGGCAAATTGCCGTTCACCACGGTGGAGGAAACCTATGAGCTCGAGTACGGCAG
>JAEWVY010000174.1 GCA_023396625.1 Pseudomonadota bacterium
GCCTCGCTGGGACTGGTGTGCCTGTTGATCTGGGTGCCAGAGGTAGCGCTGTGGCTGCCGAGGACCATGCAGCAGGGCTTCTCTGTCCGATAGGCACCGCCGCCGTCACGGGCGGCTCTCGGCCCATGCGGCGCGGTTGCCTTGCGGGCCTTATTTCTCGACGAACGCGCGCTCGACGACGAAGTCTCCGGGCTTGGTGGTGTTGCCTTCCTCGAAGTCGCGTTTTTCCAGTATTACCTTCAGCGAGGCCAGCATTTCCGGGCTGCCGCACAGCATGACGCGGTCGGTCAGGGGGTCCAGCGGCGGCACGCCGAGGTCGGTGAACAGCTTGCCGTTTTCGATCAGGTCGTTGATGCGGCCCTGGTTGCGGAAAGGCTCCCGTGTCACCGTGGGGTAATACCGGAGCTGTCCGCGCACCAATTCACCCAGGAACTCGTGTTCGGGAAGCTCTTTCGTGAGGTAATCATGGTAGGCCAGTTCCGCGACCTGGCGTACACCGTGAACCAGCACCACTTCCTGGAATTTCTCGTAGGTGTCGGGGTCGCGGATCACGCTCATGAACGGCGCCAGGCCCGTGCCGGTGGAAATCAGGTACAGGCGTTTGGCGGGCAGCAGGTAGTCGATCAACAGGGTTCCCGTGGGTTTCTTGCCGACGATGATGTGGTCGCCCACCTGGATGTGCTGCAACCTCGAAGTCAGCGGCCCGTCAGGCACCTTGATGCTCAGGAACTCCAGATGCTCCTCGTAATTGGCGCTGACGATGCTGTAGGCCCGCAGCAGCGGTTTGCCATCGACGCGCAGGCCGATCATCGTGAAATGGCCGTTGGAGAACCGCAGGCCGGGGTCACGGGTGGTGGTGAAACTGAACAGCCGCTCGGTCCAGTGGTGGACGGACAGCACGCGTTCCTCGTGAAATGCACTCATTTGGTTGTGTGGAAAGTTGAAAAAGCAGGGGCCGATCCGAAACCCGGATCGGCGAACAGCGGGCGCGGCCGCATCGAACAGAGGAAGTGTCCGTCCATTCGGTGCCGTCAGTCGAACAGGGGGGAAGGCACGCCCAGCGCCTTGTGCAGCTTCGGGCTGGTGGTGGTGTACTGCAGCTGCACCTTCCTGTCGGGGAAGATGAAAGGCACGGCGCCGAAGGCCGCCAGGGCGCATTCATGGAACCCGCAGAGGATGAGCTTCTTCTTGCCGGGGTAGGTGTTGATGTCGCCAACGGCAAAGATGCCTGGCACACTGGTGGAGAACTGCGCTGTGTCGACGACCAGCTGCTTGCGTTCGATCGCCAGATCCCAGTGGGCGATGGGCCCCAGCTTCGGGGACAGCCCGAAAAAGACCAACAGCGCATCCAGCGGCACGACGCGGGTCACACCGTCCGCGCCGGTGACCTTCACGGCGCTGAGCCGGCCCCCTTGTTCCTGGTGGCCGGTGACCTGGCCGACGATCAGCTGCATCTCGGACGCGTCGCACAGGGCCCGCATGCGCGCCACATTGGCGGGCGCGGCCGTGAAGCCATCACGGCGATGGATCAGGATCACGCTTTCCGCCTTCCCGACGCCATTCCGGTCGCCCTGGGCAAAGTGCAGTGCCCAGTCGATCGCCGAATCGCCGCCGCCGACGATCACCAGGTTTTTTCCAGCGAAATCCATCGGGTGCTTGACCCGATAGAACAACTGAGAACCTTCGTGCCGCTCCAGGCCGTCCACTTTCAGGGTGCGTGGCTGGAAGGCGCCCACACCGGCGGCAATGAACACTGTCCGGGTCAGGAACCGTGTGCCGGCGGACGTGGCCACGAAAAAACGCCCGTCGTCCTGCCTCTGGACAGCGGTGACCTCCTGGCCAAGATGGAATGTGGCGCCGAACGGGGTGATTTGCTTGAGCAGGCGGTCGACCAACTCTTGCCCGGTGCAGACCGGCACGGCGGGGATGTCATAGATCGGTTTGTCGGGATAGAGCTCCACCGGCTGGCCGCCAGGGTAGGGCAACGCGTCGATGACATGGGCCTGGATGTCCAGCAGACCGAGTTCGAACACCTGGAACAGGCCGACCGGCCCCGCGCCGACGATCACGGCATCGGTTTCGATCAGCCCGTTTCGGGCCGGCGCGGCGTCCGGCGCGTGCGGGGTGGCTGGAGGTGCCATGCCCTCTCAACGAATCAGCTCGGAGAGCTTCCCTGTCCGGTCTTTCCACTCTTCCGCGTCCGGCAGCGGCGCCTTACGCTTGGTGATGCTTTTCCACGTCGGCAGCTTGGCCAGTTCGGCATTGAGCTGGGTCATGTGCACCTGATCCTTGGGCAGGTCTTCCTCGGCGTAGATCGCATTGACCGGACATTCAGGAATGCAGACGGCGCAGTCGATGCATTCGTCGGGATCGATGGTCAGGAAATTGGGCCCTTCCCGGAAGCAGTCCACGGGGCAGACATCGACGCAATCGGTGTATTTGCAGCGGATGCAGGATTCAGTGACGACGTGGGTCATGTTGATACTTGTTCAATTTTGCAAGGAGATGGGCACGTGGCGGCGGCCGTGCCAAAAACACCGCGCCGCCCAAAGTGTCCCGCGCAGCCTGGAAACCGGTCGACAGGGATGAGGACCCGATTTTATGGGTTTTGCGTCTTTGACCGCCCAAGCGTAGCGGCAAACCGGGCCGCCAGCCTTGATATTCGTCAGTTTACGAGGGCGGCGCCCGCTGTCCGGTGGCTGGCCGTGTCGACCAGGATCAGGGACCCCAGCGCCCGGGACAGCGCGAAAGGTCGGGTGACCACGGGCGCCTGCAACGCCAACTCCACGTGGCCGATGGCATTCGGCTCCAGCTGGGGGGCCTCTTCCCTGGCCAGGGTATGGATGTTCAACCGATGGACGATGCGCTTGACCCTGGCCTTGACCCAGCGGTGGCCGTGCAACACCCAGTAGGCCCGGCCGGCCACCAGCGGCTCGACATCCAGCTAGGCGAGCATGACCGTCAGTTCGTGCTGGGACGGGGTGTTGACGTCCGCCAGAAGCCAGTCGCCGCGTGAAATGTCGATTTCGCGGTCGAGCACCACGCCGGCGCTGCGGCCCGCCGACACGGCACCCGGCTCGCGCACATGGCTCAACACCTGGGCCACGGTCGCACTTTGCCCGCTGGGGAACACGCGGACCGTGTCGCCGGCGCGCACGTCGCCCGCGGCCACACGGCCCCAGAACACTCGCCGGCCCTGACGCGTCTGACTGGAGGAGGGGCACTTTTCCACCCACTGCACGGGAAAGGCGAAGGGCAGCGCCGTGTCCGCCGCCGTGACCGGCAAGTGTTCCAGAAGCTCCAGCAAGGTCGGGCCGACGTAGCTGCACCAGCCGGGCTCGGGCGGGGCCTCCACCACGTTCCAGCCTTTGAGCGCCGAGACCGGGACGATGGCTGGCCGGTCCAGGCTGGCGTGGGCTGCGAAGGCCTGCAG
>JAEWVY010000175.1 GCA_023396625.1 Pseudomonadota bacterium
ACCATGAACCGCCCGAACCCCCAGTCAGCTTCGAAAACCATGGCGCGCGGCACGCGGCGCGCAGTCCTCGTCATTGCGTCACTGGCGCTCATTGCCTGCAGCCAGAATGAAGTCCAGGCACCCGCGGCGCACACCGTGTACGTCACGCCGGTGCGCAATACCCCCGGCGAATCCGCGCGGGTAGTGACCGGGGTGCTGCGCCCCCGCATCGAATCCGAGCTCGCTTTTCGCGCGGGGGGAAAGGTGGTCACGCGCCACGTGGAGGTCGGTCAGGCGGTGCGCGCCGGGGAAATCCTGGCACAGGTGTCAGCCACCGACTACGAGTTGGCACTGGGCGCGGCCAAAGACCAGCTCCGTGCCGCGCAAGTCGATGCCACGCAGGCCGCGTCCGATGCCGAGCGCTTCAAGCGTCTGGCGGCCGATGGTTCCGTGGGCAGCGCGGACCTGGAGCGCCAGCAGGCACGCTCCGACGCAGCCGCGGCGCGTTGGGAGCAGGCCCAGCGCCAGCGCGATCTGGCGGAAAACCGTTTGGCCTATGCCACGCTGAGGGCGCCCTTCGATGGCGTCGTCACCGCACTCCGGCTCGAATCCGGCCAGGTGGTGGGTGAAGGCGTGCCGGTCCTGACATTGGCGCGCGCTGGTGAACTGGAGGCGGTGGCCGACATCCCGGAATCGTTGGCCCCGACCCTGAGCCGCTACATTGCCACGGCCACGTCGTGGGACGATCCCACGATGCGGCTGCGGCTGCGCCTGCGCGAGCTGGCGCCCAGCGCCACGGCGCCAACGCGCACGTTCCGGGCCCGATTTTCGATCACGCCGGAATCCGGGAGTTTGCCGCGGCCCTTGCGCATGGGGTCCACCGTCGAGCTCAGTCTGGTGCGCCCCGATCCAAGCGCGGCGGCGGAACTGCCGATCACGGCCTTGCTCAAGACCGACCAGGCGCTTTCGGTCTGGATCGCCGACGAAAAGACGGGAACGCTGTCAAGGCAGGCCGTGAAGCTGGTCGCGCAAACCGCGGATGTGGTGCGCCTGTCCGGCCTGCCCGAGGGCGCATGGGTCGTGACCGTGGGCGCGCACAAGCTGGACGCCGGCATGAAGGTCTTGCCCGTGCGCCGCCCCCTGGATGTGGCGGCGGCAGCAAAGGCCGGTGCATGAAGTCGTTCAACCTCTCCCACTGGGCGGTGACGCACCGCGCGATGGTGTTGTTCCTGATCATCGCCACGCTGATCATCGGCCTGTTCTCCTTCATGCGGCTGGGGCGGCTGGAAGATCCGAACTTCAATGTGCCCGTCATGACCGCGGTCGTGGCCTGGCCTGGCGCCAGCGCGCAACAGGTGCAGGACCAGGTGCTCAATCGCATGGAGCGCAAGCTTCAGGACATCGACGGCATCGACTACGTTCGCAGCTTTGCCCGCCAGGGGTACGGCGGCATCACCTTGACGATGAAGGGGGGCACGTCCAAGGACGAGCTGGAACGCGCCTGGTATCTGGCGCGCAAGAAGATCGCCGATGTGCGGCAGGAGTTCCCCGGCGACGTGCGCGGGCCGTTCTTCAACGACGAGTTCACCGACGTCTACAGCGTGCTGTACGCCGTGAGCGCGCCGGATCTGGGCTGGGCGGAACTGCAGGTGCTGACCGAGGACATCAAGCGCCGGCTCCAGTCGGTGCCTGCCGTCAACAAGGTCGATGTGCTGGGGCGGCAGGCGGAGCGGGTGTACGTGGAGTTCTCCAGCAAGCGCCTGGCGGCCTTGGGGCTGACGCCGCAGACCATCATCGACGCGCTGGCCCGCCAGAACCTGCTCAGCCCTTCGGGTTCGGCCGACGGCGTGGCCGACCGGATGTTTGTCCGCGTCAGCGGGGCCTTGCACTCGGTCGAGGACGTTGCCGCCGTGGGCGTGCAAGCCGGTGGTCGGCTGCTGCGCCTGTCCGACGTGGCGACGGTCCGCTCCGGCTTCGAAGACCCGGTTTCGTTTTCGATCCGCCACAACGGCCAGGCGGCCTTGGCCCTGGGCGTGACGATGACGCATCGCGGCAACATCATTGAACTGGGTCGCGCCCTGGACGAACGCATCGAGCAGATTCGTGCCACCTTGCCCATCGGCGTCAGCATCGAGAAATACGCGGACCAGCCGACGGTCGTGGAGGCGTCGGTGTGGGAATTCGAAAAGTCGTTCCTGGAGGCAATGGCCATTGTGCTGGCGGTGTCGTTCCTGTTCCTGGGCTGGCGCACCGGCATCGTGGTGGCCGCTTCGGTGCCCCTGGTGCTGGGGCTGGTGGCGGCGGTGATGCTGGCCGCCGGGTGGAACCTGGACCGCATTTCCCTGGGGGCGCTGATCATCGCCCTGGGCCTGCTGGTCGATGACGCCATCATTGCCGTGGAGATGATGGTGGTGAAGATGGAGCAGGGATGGGACCGCATTCGGGCCGCGACCCACGCCTACACCAGCACGGCGTTCCCGATGCTCAGCGGAACCCTGGTGACGGTGGCCGGCTTCATGCCAGTGGGGTTTGCGAAGTCGATCGCGGGCGAGTACGCCGGAGGCATCTTCTGGGTGGTCGCGGTGGCGCTCGTGGCATCGTGGCTGGTGGCCGTGGTGTTCACACCCTATCTGGGCGTTTGGCTGCTGCCCAGGACGCTGGCCGCGCAGGCCCACGACCCCTATGACAAGGCTGTCTACCACCGGCTGCGCCGAGTCGTGCAATGGTGTGTGGCGCATCGCTGGCAAGTGCTCGCCGGCACCGGGCTGCTGTTTGCCGCGGCCGGCGCGGGCATGGGCCTGGTGCAACAGCAGTTCTTCCCGACCGCGTCGCGCACGGAACTGCTGCTGGAGTTGCGCCTGCGTGAAGGGGCCTCCTTCCAGTCCACGCAAACCCAGGTCAGGCATTTGGAGAAAGTGCTCCAGGCCGATCCCCAGGTGCTGGGCTTCACGGCCTACACCGGTGCGGGCTCGCCGCGCTTTTACCTGTCGATTTCGCCCGAGCTTCCCAATCCGGGTTACGCGCAGTTCGTCGTCACCACGGCCGGCATTGCGCAGCGCGAAGCCGTGCGCCAACGTCTGCTGGACCTGTTCGCCACCGATCCGCAATTCGCGGAACTGCGTGGCCGGGTGCTGCGCCAGGAGTTCGGCCCGCCCGTGGGCTTTCCCGTGCAATTTCGCGTCATCGGGCCGGATACGGCCAAGGTGCGCGAGATCGCCTACCGGGTGCGCGACCTGGTGCGGCAGAGTCCCCTCGTGCGGGAC
>JAEWVY010000299.1 GCA_023396625.1 Pseudomonadota bacterium
CAGCGCCTTGGTGCTGAATGGTTCGGGAATCAGCACGCGCGGACCGAGGCTGTAGGCTTTGGGAGCCGGCGCCTTGGTGCCGAACATCAGGTCGTCGATGTCTTTCCAGATTTTGGAGTCGCCGCCAAACCCGCCTGGGAATGCCAATGGCTTTGAATCACCGGCAAACCCTACCTTCACCAGCCCGGGTAGGTAGGGCACGTCCAAACCGAAACCGCCTCGGCGCTGGTTAGGCCGAATGTTGTCCCGCGGCTGGCGGTTGGGGTGTGCCTGCCATCGGATGGCAAAGGCCTTGCCACCTTTAGCGAGCAAAAATTCCGGTAGCCACCGCTCCGACTGACGCATACGCTGCGCCTCGACTTGTTCGACGTAGGTGGTGTTGGACTCGATGGCTCGAGCCACGCCCGCCAGATCTCCGGTCTGGAGGGCGCTCGCAGCCGCAGCGCGGGCACGTGCGCCATGCTCCTCAAACCATGGCACAAGCGTGTTGAAACTGAAAGCGTATATGTCCTGCCGAGCCCCTTTGCCGTTAAGGACCTCGTAGCGGTAGGTGATGTCACGGCCTTTGGCAGCGGTCACGCTGGTGCGGATTTCGGGTCGTATCTTGTTCGGAACGTCATAGACAACGGTCACGAACCGGTTGGGGTCCGCGTCAGGCCCATATCCATCGAAGTAGGTAATGACGTAGTCACCCGTTGCGGGATCCAGCCTGATGCTTTCACCGTCAATGTACCCGTCGGCGTTGAGCGCCGGGTAGGCGATAGCGAAGGGTGTGGTCAGTGCCATGGCAATGCTCACAAGGCGGCGCGAAGTGGTCTTATTCATTCAGCGCTCCAGACGCAAGTGGAAATGCTCATTTGTTGTTCCGGGAAACTCCCAGAGAGCCTGCGTTGATTCGATCCACAAGTCCTCCGGGATGCCTGACGTTTCCATTTCCCGTTTCCACAGCCACTTGAAAACCGCATCTCGAATGTCGCGAGGAACCGCGCCTTCAGCACCGTTCGCCTGGATGTCGATGTGGGTCCCCACTCGATGTTCGGCGTGGCTCTTGGGATTCTGTCCCCACTCTCCAAAAATATCGAACTTCCCACCCCAGACCACGCTCCCATCGTTGAGCGTCATGCGTGGTGCGCTCGGCCAGATACGCCTGTATTGACCTGCGATCGTGTGCCGCAAGGTGAAGAGGTCCACGAGATTCGGCACCCTCACACGCACTTCCCGATTGACCGGGCTGTTGCCACAGTCGGCGCGGGTCGCAGTCACCGTGTGTAAGGCCAGCGACCTCCGGTGCCTGGAATCTCACCTTGAGAAACGATGGAGGCGGCCGATGCCGCTTTTATGCTATCGATTCGGTCGGTATCGGCAAATCCAGCACCAAAGGCCATCGGTCTTGCGCGCATGGAACGGAATCACCCCGCGCAGCCGCCACAATGCTCAGTGCGCCGCCGGGACCGGTGCGTCGTCTTCGGGCCAGTCCCGGATGTACGCCTTGAGCATGCGGTTCTCGAAGTTCTGGCTTTCGACCACGGCGCGCGCCACATCGTAGAAGCTGATGACCCCCATGAGCATGCCGTCGTTCATCACCGGCATGTACCGGGTATGTTTCTCCAGCATCAGCGGCCGGACCTGGTCGAGTTCGGTTTCCGACGTGCAACTCATCGGATGATCGTCCATCACCGAGCGCACCGTCCTGCTGCCGACCGTGCCGCCGCTCTTCGCCAGCGTGTGGATCACCTCGCGAAAGGTCAGCATCCCGACGAGTTCGCCGTGCTCCATCACGGCCAGTGAACCAATGTCGAATTGCGCCATGGTCTCCACGGCACGGGCCAGGGTTTCGTCGGGTGTGACCGTGTAGAGCGTGCCGCCCTTGACCCGCAGGATGTCGCTGACTTTCATGATGGTCTCCGTTGTCGCCGACGTGGCGTTTTCGGAAAACAATATAGCCCACAATCGAGGCGAAAAACAGCGGGTGAACATCCCGGTTCACCCCTTTCGTCCTGATCTGGAGACCCGCATGCCCGGCTATTCCGACCCTGGCTTCGACACCCTCGCGCTGCACGCCGGCGCCGCGCCCGACCCGGCCACCGGCGCGCGCGCCGTGCCCATCCATCTGACCACCTCGTTCGTCTTCGAGTCCTCCGACCATGCCGCGGCGCTGTTCAACCTCGAACGCGCCGGCCACGTCTACAGCCGCATCAGCAACCCAACCAATGCGGTGCTGGAGCAACGCGTCAGCGCGCTGGAGGCAGGTATCGGGGCCATCACCACCGCCAGCGGCCAGGCCGCGCTGCACCTGGCCATCGCCACGCTCATGGGTGCGGGTTCCCACATCGTGGCGTCCACCGCGCTCTACGGCGGATCACAGAACCTGCTGCACTACACGCTCCGGCGCTTCGGCATCGAAACGACCTTCGTGCGGCCGGGCGACATCGATGGCTGGCGCGCCGCCATCCGACCCGACACGCGGCTGCTGTTCGGCGAAACCGTGGGCAATCCCGGGCTCGACGTGCTGGACATCCCCACCCTTTCCCAGATCGCCCACGACGCGGGTGTGCCCCTGCTGGTGGATTCCACGCTGACGACCCCCTACCTCATCAAGCCCCTGGAGCTCGGCGCCGACCTCGTCTATCACTCGGCCACGAAATTCCTCTCCGGGCATGGCACGGTGGTCGGCGGCATCGTGGTCGATGGCGGCGGCTTCGACTGGGACCGATCCGGCAAGTTCCCCGGGCTGACGCAGCCCTACGATGGATTCCACGACATGGTTTTCAGCGAGGAGAGCACCGTGGGCGCCTTCCTGCTGCGCGCGCGGCGTGAGGGCCTGCGCGATTTTGGCGCCTGCATGAGCCCGCACACCGCGTGGCTGATCCTGCAGGGCATCGAGACGTTGCCGCTGCGCATGGAGCGGCACATGGCGAACACGGAGAAGATCGTCGGCTTTCTCGCCAGCCAATCCCTCGTCAGCCGCATCGGCCACCCGCTGCTGGAAAGCCACCCCAGCCATGCGCTGGCAAACAAGCTGCTGCGCCACGGCGCAAGAGGTGCGGGGTCGGTGTTCAGCTTCGACATCCGGGGCACCCGCGCGCAGGGACGCGCCTTCATCGAGGCTTTGAGAATTTTCAGTCATCTGGCCAACGTCGGCGACTGCCGCTCGCTGGTCATCCACCCGGCCAGCACCACACACTTCCGCATGAGCGACGAGGCGCTCGCCGCGGCGGGCATCGGCGCCGGCACCATCCGTCTGTCCATTGGCCTGGAAGACCCGGACGATCTGATCGACGATCTCAAGCGGGCGCTGAAAGCCGCGGAAAAGGCAGGAGCCTGACCATGGAACTTCATGTCGACGGCGCAAAAACCTACTGTTACACGGGTGGCAAGGCTTTCGACGCCGCGAAACCCACCGTGATCTTCATCCATGGCGTGCTCAACGACCACAGCGTGTGGATTCTGCAGACCCGCTACCTGGCCCACCATGGCTGGAACGTGCTGGCGGTGGATCTGCCAGGCCATGGGCGCAGCGAGGGGGAAGCGCCCGCGTCGGTCGAGGCCGGGGCGGACTTCGTCCTGGCGCTGATGGACGCGGCCGCCGTGCCTCGGGCCGCCCTCGTGGGCCACAGCTGGGGTTCGCTGATCGCCCTGGAAGCCACCGCGCGGAGGCCGGAACGCGTGAGCCAGCTCGTGATGGTGGGAACGGCCTTCCCGATGCGGGTGTCCCCCGCCCTGCTCGAGTCGTCGATCAGCGCGCCGGACCGGGCCATTGCCATGGTCAACACGTTCAGCCACTCGACGCTGGCGCCGCCCCCTTCGGCGCTGGGGCCTGGCACCTGGTTGTATGGCGGCTCCCGCGCGTTGATGAAGCGGATTCTGGCGAGCAACCCCAAGGTGAACGTCTTCCACCGCGGCTTCAAGGCCTGCGACGACTACCGCGGCGGCGAAGCCGCGATGGAAAAGGTGCGCTGCCCGGTGCTGTTCGTCCTGGGCCGCAAGGACGCGATGACGCCGCCCCAGGCCGCAGCATCCCTGCAGCGAAAGGCCGACAACAGCCGCACCGTCGTTCTCGACGCCGGCCACTCACTGATGACCGAGGCCCCCGACGGGGTGCTCGATGCCATCAAGGGAGCACTTTCGGTGTGAAACCGCCTGGACGCGCCCTGCCCAGCGCAGGCCACGCCTGCCTTCGCGGCCCGGACTACGCGGGCTGGTGGCAGACGGCTTCGATGTTGTGCCCGTCCGGATCGAGCACGAAAGCGCCGTAGTAATGGGGATGGTAGTGGGGGCGCAGGCCGGGCGCCCCGTTGTCCCGCCCGCCGGCGGCGAGCGCAGCCCGGTGAAACGCGTCCACGCCGGCGCGGTCTGCGCTGACCAGCGCGACATGCACCGCCGAGCCGGCGTCGCCGGGCTGAATCCAGAAATCGGGTTTCCCCGGGCGGCCGAAACCCGCGTGGGACGCCACTTCCATCAACAATGTGTAGCCCAGCGGGGCGAGCGCCGCGGCGTAGAAGCGTTTGCTTCTGTCGTAGTCCGAAACACGAATGCCCACATGATCGATCATCGGAAGTCCTCCCTGTCGCGCAACCGCCGTCGCTGCACGATCGCAGCCGACCTTGCCCCGAAAGTCTACCTGTTTGCTCCGGCCAAGGCACTCGCGCCCATCGCCCCAGAGGGCACCTGCGTTGTATAAACCCGCATGCACTGCGAATTCACCATCACGCCGCCCATGAGCGCGCGGCGTGCGCGAGAGATCGCGGCCACGTTCGACCTGCGCGCGCTGCCTGGCGATTTCCTCGCCAATCCCTACCCGGTCTACGCCGCGCTGCGCGAGGCGCAGCCGGTGCGGCGCATGCCCGACGGCAGCGTCTTCCTCACGCGCCATGCCGACCTGGTCGCGGTCTACCGCGACGCACAGACCTTCAGCTCCAGCAAGGAGGTCGAGTTTTCCCCCAAATACAACCATTCCCCCTACGGGGGCGAGGCCGGGCCCGCGCCGCTCTACACGCATCACACCATGAGCCTGGTGTTCAGCGACCCGCCGAGGCACACACGCGTGCGGCGGCTCATCATGGGCGCCCTCACGCGGCGCGCCATCGCCGGCATGGAGGCCGGCCTCGTGGCCCTGGTGGATGGCCTGCTCGATGCCATCGAAGCGCGTGGCGGCGGCGACCTGATCGAGGATTTCGCCTCGGCCATTCCGGTGGAAATCATCGGCAACCTGCTGGACGTGCCCCATGCCGATCGTGGACCGCTGCGGGGCTGGTCGCTGGCCATCCTCGGCGCGCTGGAACCTGTGCTCACGCCCGCACAGGAAGCCCTGGGCAACCAGAGCGTGCGGGAAATGCTGGACTATCTGCAGGGGCTGGTGAACGAACGCCGCAAACGCCCGGGCGACCCCGAGCGCGACGTGCTGACACGCCTGATCCTGGGGGAGGAAGGCGGTGAAAAGCTCGACGAGATGGAGTTGCTGCAGAACTGCATCTTCCTCCTCAACGCAGGCCACGAGACCACCACCAACCTGATCGGCAACGGCCTGCTGGCCCTGCTGGAGCATCCGCAGGCCCGCGAAGGCCTGCTGTGCGACCTTCACCGGCACCGGACGGACGCGCAGGCCACCGAACAGGTGCTCACCCTGGCGGTGGACGAATTCCTGCGTTTCGAATCGTCGAACCAGCTGGGCAACCGGCGCGCCATCCAGGCCAGCCACGTCGGCGGCGTGCCCCTGGAAGCCGGCGCGTTGCTCACCCTGTGCATCGGCGCCGCCAACCGCGACCCGGCCTTGTTCGACCAACCCGAAACGCTGGACCTTCGGCGCGACGCCCACCGGCACCTGGCGTTCGGTTTCGGCGTGCATCAATGCGCCGGCCTGAGCCTGGCACGGCTGGAAGGGCGCATCGCCATTGGCCGCTTCCTCACACGGTTCCCTGACTACCGGCTCACGCAGGCCCCGTTGCGCGGAGGCCGGGCCAGGTTCCGCGGTTTCCTGCGCGCGCCATTCGCCATACGCTGACGGTGCGCCGCGCGTGCGGCCAGCGGCACCTCCGTCAGCCACATCCCATGGCGAATAGTCATTTTTTTATAGCATACTTGCGCCATTTGACGCTGGAAAACCGGCGTTTTTCCTAAAATTTTCGACACTGGGCGCCGGCGCCAGCAGCAAGGCATCGAGCACGGGCTGCGCGGACGTCCTCGCCAGGTCCACCAGCAGCACATCGCGTCCATCGTCCAGCGAGCCCACCCAGTCCAGCGCGATCAGCGTGTCGATCACCGGTTCGAGCTGCAGGCTGTCGACCTGCAGCTGGCGCGCGAGATCGCCGATCGCCAGCCCCTTGGCCGGCGTGGCGCGGGCCGCGTCGAGCGCGGCGATCGCCTCGACCGCCAGCTGAAAACGCCAACCCGGCGTGCCGCCACGGCGCCGCACGCCCGACAGCAGGCTCGGCAGGTACGCGGCCACGACCGCCCCCAGCAGCACCACGGCCCAGAGCATGTAGATCCACAGCATCAGAATCGGCACCGCCGCGAACGCGCCGTAGATGGTCGACATGCCTGGCATGGCACCCAGGTACCAGGCCAACGCCTTCTTTGCAAGCTCGAGGCCGACCCCCACCAACAACCCGCCCGCGACCGCGTGGCTCCAGCGCACGGTGGTGTTCGGTACGTAGCGGTAGAGCGCCGCCACCGCCCAGACGCTGAGAACGAACTCGACGAAGCTCAACCCGAACTGCAGCACGCCGGGCAGCGCCACCACGAGACCACGGGAAGCCGACACCGCGTACGAGGTGATCGCGAGCACCCCCGCCAGGACGAGCGGTCCGAACGTCAGCACCGCCCAGTACATCAACACCCGTTGCGCCAGCGGCCGACGCCTTCTCACGCGCCAGATGCCGTTGAGCGTGCGGTCGATGGTCAGAATCAACGACAGCGCCGACACCAGCAGAAAGCCGAGACCCACCGCTCCCACCCGGCTGGCCTTGGCCGCAAACTGCGCCAGATACCCCATGACCTGCCGCGCGATCGCCGGAGGAAACAGGCTGTCCGACAGCCACTGCTGAAGCACGGCCTGCAGCTTGCCAAACGCCGGAAACGCGGAAAACACGGCCAGCAGCACCGTGAACAGGGGCATCAGCGAAATCAGCGTCGTGAAGGTGAGGCTGCTCGCCGTCATCCCGAGGCGGTCTTCGCGGAAACGCTCCCGCAGCGTGCGCGTGGTCTCCAGCCATGGAAAATCCCGGATCGACTGCGGGCTCGGACACCACCTGGGTAGATTCATGCCCGCTATGATGCCATTGCCATGAATCTCCAGGACCAGACTGTGCGCCTCACCCGCCCGCTCGCCGTGGCCAGCCTGCTCGCGCTGATCGCGCTGTCGCTGGCCTGGGAACTGTGGCTGGCGCCGCTGCGCCCCGGTGGGTCCTGGCTGGCGCTGAAGGCCCTGCCCTTATGCATCCCGCTGGCCGGCTTGCTGAGAAACCGTATGTACACCTATCGCTGGCTCAGCCTGGTGGTGTGGCTGTATTTTTCCGAAGGCGTGGTCCGCGCCTGGAGCGATGGCCCACCGAGCAACCGGCTGGCCTGGATCGAAATGCTGCTGTGCCTGACGCTGTTCGCCGCCTGCGCGATGCATGTGCGGCTGCGCCTCAAGCGCGCCCGAGGCCGCGGCGACGCCGCCGACACGCCCGCCCCCCGCCTCTCTTCCTCGTCATGAATGCCCTGCTCGACGACCTGCGCCGCATCACCAGTGCCGCCCACGTGTTCACCGATGGCGACCTCAGCGCCTTCGAGCAGGATTGGCGACACCGCTCACGTGGCAAGGCGCTGGCGGTCGTTCGCCCGGGCAGCGTGGAGGAAGTTGCGGCCATCGTGCGCGCCTGCGCGCATCGCCAGGCGGCCACCGGCGTCAGCCTCGTCCCCCAGGGGGGCAACACCGGCCTGGCCGTCGGCTCGGTTCCCGATGACACGGGGCGGCAGATCGTGCTGAGCCTGACGCGACTGAACACGATCCGCGCCGTCGACTCCGCCAACCTGACGCTCACGGCCGAGGCCGGCTGCATCCTCCAGCATGTGCAGGAGGCGGCCGAGGAAGCGGGCCTTCTGTTTCCCCTGAGCCTAGCCGCCGAAGGCAGCTGCACGCTGGGGGGCAACCTGGCCACCAACGCGGGTGGGACCCAGGTGGTGCGCTACGGCAACGCGCGCGCGCTGTGCCTGGGCCTCGAAGTGGTCACGGCGCAAGGCGACATCTGGCACGGTCTGTCGGGCCTGCGCAAGGACAACACCGGCTACGACCTGCGCGACCTGTTCATCGGCAGCGAGGGCACGCTGGGTGTCATCACGGCGGCGACCCTCGCCCTGCACCCGCTGCCATCGGCCCGGCTGACCGCCTGGGTGACGGTGCCGTCGCTGGAGGCTGCCCTGGCGCTGCTGGCCCTGGCCCGACGGCACCTTGATGCCGGCCTGACGGGGTTCGAGGTCATGAATCAGTTCGCGCTCAGCCTGGTGGACCGACACTTCCCGCAGCTGGACGTGCCTTTGTACCGGACCGCGCCGTATTGCGTGCTGCTGGAAAACGCCGACCACGAATCCGAAGCGCATGCCTCCGCCGGCCTGGAACGCCTGCTCGGGGCGGCGCTGGCCGATGGCTGCGTCCTCGACGCCGTGGTCGCCTCCAGCCTGAACCAGGCACGCCGCCTGTGGCATCTGCGCGAAAGCATCCCGCTGGCCCAGGCGGCCGAGGGACTGAACATCAAGCACGACATCGCCGTGCCGATCTCGCGCGTTCCCGCCTTCGCGGCAGAGACCGACGCCCTGCTCCAGCGCGAGGTCCCCGGTGTCCGGCTGGTCACCTTCGGCCACCTGGGCGACGGCAACCTCCACTACAACGTCCAGGCCCCCGAGGGCACCGATGCCGCGGCCTTCCTGCGCCAGGAGGAAGCCCGCGTGAACACGCTCGTGTACGACGCGGTGGCCCGGTTCGACGGTTCCCTGTCGGCGGAGCATGGCATCGGCAGCCTCAAGGTCGACACGCTCGCGCGCTACAAGTCCCCCGTGGCGCTGGCCATGATGGGCGCCCTCAAGCGCGCGCTCGACCCGACGGGCCTGCTCAATCCCGGGCGCGTCATCCGCACCTGAGCCCGGCAAACCATCCCCCAGGCGGGCGAGCGGCCCACCGCCCTATACTTTCGGGCTCGCCCCAGAGGCCCACCCAGATGCACACACGCCCCATTCGCTCTCAATACGAAGACCTCATGCGCCACGTGGCCAGCCATGGCGTGTCCAAGGCGGACCGCACCGGCACCGGCACCAAAAGTGTGTTCGGCCATCAGATGCGCTTTCATCTCGACGAGGGCTTTCCCCTGGTCACCACCAAGAAGGTGCACCTGAAGTCCATCATTCTCGAATTGCTGTGGTTCCTGCAAGGCGACAGCAACGTCAAGTGGCTGCAGGAGCGCGGCGTCACCATCTGGGACGAGTGGGCGCGCGAGGACGGTGACCTCGGGCCCGTCTACGGCGTGCAGTGGCGCAGCTGGCCCGCGCGGGATGGACGGCACATCGACCAGATCGCCGAGGTCATCGACACGCTGAAGACCAACCCGGACTCGCGTCGCATCATCGTCAGCGCCTGGAACGTGGCCGACCTGGAGAAGATGGCGCTCATGCCGTGCCACGCCTTCTTCCAGTTCTACGTGGCACCGCCCCCCGCGGCCGGCGGGCGCGGCCAGCTCAGCTGCCAGCTGTACCAGCGCAGCGCGGACATCTTCCTGGGCGTGCCCTTCAACATCGCCAGCTACGCGTTGCTGACGCACATGGTCGCGCAGCAGTGCGACCTGGACGTGGGCGACTTCATCTGGACGGGCGGTGACTGCCATCTCTACAGCAACCACGCGGAACAAGTGGCGCTGCAGCTCACGCGCCAGCCCTATCCCTACCCGACACTGCGGATCAAGCGCCGTCCGCCCACGATCTTCGACTACCTCTACGAAGACTTCGAGGTGCAGGACTATCAATGCCATCCCGCCATCAAGGCACCGGTGGCGGTCTAGGGCCTTGTTTCCTGAGATGCGTTGCGGACAAGCCCTAGCGCCATGATGAGCCGCCGCCAGCTCTGGGCCCTGGTCCTGCTGACGCTCATGTGGGGCGTGAACTGGCCCATGATGAAACTGTCGCTGCGCGAACTCACGCCGATGTATTTCCGTGCGTTGACGATGACGGCCGGCGCCTGCTGGCTGACGGTGTTCTTTCATGCGCGCGGGATCCGCATGCGGCCCCAGGGCGCCGAATGGCGTCAGATCGCGGTCCTGGCGCTGCCCAACATGCTGGGGTGGCACGTGCTGTCCATCCTCGGCGTGAAGGAACTGGCCTCGGGCCGCGCCGCCATCATCGGCTTCACCATGCCGGTATGGACGGTGCTGATCGGCACGCTCTTCCTGGGCGAGCACCTTACGCGACGCGTGGCCTTCGCCGCGGCCGCGGTGGTCGCAGCCATCGTGCTGCTGCTGTCGCACGAATTCGGCGCGCTCGCAGGCCGGCCGCTGGGCGTGGCGTGGATGGGCAGTGCCGCCCTGCTGTGGGCCGTGGGCACGCTGATGATGCGTCGCCTCCGTCATACCCTGCCGGTGGAGGCGCTCACGGTCTGGATGATGGTGCTGACCGCGATCTGCCTCTGGCCCCTGGCCATGGCCCTGGAACCGGTGCCCCAATTTCATTTCAGTGGACCGATGTGGCTCAGCCTGGCCTATGGCGCGCTCATCAACTACGGTTTCGCGCAAATCATCTGGTTCGGACTGGCACGCCACCTGCCGCCGGCGACCAGCGCCATGAGCCTGATGGCCATTCCGCTGATCGGCACCCTCAGCGCCACGCTGATCGTCGGCGAATGGCCCACCTGGCAGGACGGCGCGGCCATGCTGGCCGTGGCGGCCGCCATGGCCGCCGTGCTGCTGCCCCCCGGATTCCTGCGGCGCCATCCGGGCCGTCGCGCTTCAACCCATTCGCCCCGTCCCCGCCCATGAAACTCCATCTGATATTCGCACGGGCCGCCAATGGCGTCATCGGCGCGGGCGGAACGCTGCCATGGCATCTGCCAGAGGACCTGGCCCACTTCAAGCGCACCACCCTGGGATGTCCCGTCATCATGGGTCGCAAGACCTGGGACTCGCTGCCGCCCCGGTTTCGGCCGTTGCCCGGGCGGCTCAATATCGTCGTCACGCGCCAACCGCGGTGGCACGCCGAGGGCGCGCTGCGCGCCGCCTCGCTTGCCGAAGCCATGGCGTTGTGTCCCGCCGACGGCGACGTCTGGGTGATCGGCGGCGCGCAGCTCTATGCGCTGGCGCTGCCGCGCGCCAGCAGCGCCGTGGTCACCGAAATCGAGGCCGTCCATGCCGGCGATGCCTTCGCGCCCGAGTTCGGCCCGGGCTGGCATGAAACCGCGCGGGAGCGCCACCACAGCCCCGACGGCACGGCCTACAGCTTCGTCACCTACGTCAACGATCACCCTCATTGAAACAGGACACCCCGCATGTCAGGACATGGCTTTCACGTGCACGGACCGCACGACCACGAACTCGAACACGCCATTCACGGCGCCCACGAAACGCATGGCAGCCCTGCCGACGCCGGGACGGGCGAGAAACGGATGACCAACCAGATCGCGATGTTCACCGCCGTCATCGCGACGGTGGGCGCGATCTTCGGCTACATGGGCGGCGCCACCCAGGCCAACGCCGGCCTGTACAAGAACAACGCCGCGCTCAAGAAAACGGAAGCCTCGAACCAGTGGAACTACTACCAGGCCAAGAGCAGCAAGCAGAACCTGGCCGAACTCGCCCTGGAGCTCGCGCCCGATGGCCGCAAGGCTTTCTATCAGGACGAGATCAAGCGCTACAAGGGCGAGAAGGCCGAAATCAAAGCCGCCGCCGAAAAGCTCGAGGCCGAGGCCAGCGACTGGGACCACCAGTCGGACGCGCAGATGCACGAACACCACCGCTGGGCCCAGGCCACCACCGCGCTACAGGTTTCCATCGCCCTGGCCGCCATTGCGCTGCTGACCCGCAAGAAATGGCTGGAATGGGGCATGGTCGCCATGGGGGTGCTGGGCCTGGTCGGAGGCGGCCTGGCGTCACTTCATATTTGATAGCAAACAAATGCCATTCGACGCTGGAAAAAGGCCAAAAACTCTTGAAATTCCCAGTGCATTGGGCACCAACCGGGTCGAGGAGGCCGCCCGTTGAAAATCGCCGTCGTCGGCATCGGTTACGTCGGACTGTCCAATGCCGTGCTGCTGGCGCGGCACCACGAGGTGGTGGCGCTCGACATCGATCCCGGCAAAGTGGACGCGCTCAATGCCAGGCACTCCCCGGTCGCGGACCAGGACATCAGCGACCACCTGCGGGACCCGTCCCTGAATCTGCGCGCGACGACCCACCCGGCGCAGGCGTATGACGAGGCGGACTTCGTCATCATCTGCACCCCGACCGATTTCGACCCGCGGACCAACCGCTTCGACACACGGTCGGTCGAGGCGGTCATCCAGGACGTGACGGCCCTGAACCCGGGCGCCGTCATGGTGCTCAAGTCCACCGTTCCCATCGGTTTCAGCGAGAAGGCGGCGGAAAGGTTCGGCACACAGAACCTGATCTTCAGTCCGGAATTCCTGCGGGAAGGTCAGGCGCTGCACGACAACCTCCATCCCAGCCGCATCGTGATCGGGGAAGATTCGCCGCGTGCCCGTGCCTTCGCCCGTTTGCTGCTGGACGCCGCCATCCGCAAGGATGCGCCCGTGCTCTACACCCACAGCGCCGAGGCCGAAGCCATCAAGCTGTTCTCCAACGCCTATCTGGCCATGCGCGTGGCCTATTTCAACGAACTCGACAGCTACGCCGACGCCCACGCCCTGGATGCGCGCCGGATCATCGAGGGCGTGGGCCTGGATCCCCGCATCGGCAGTCACTACAACAACCCCAGCTTTGGCTACGGCGGTGCCTGCCTGCCCAAGGACACCCGGCAGCTCCTCGCGGGCTATCAGGACGTGCCCCAAGCGCTCATGGGCGCCATCGTGAGCGCCAACCGCAGGCGCAAGGACTTCGTCGCCGACGACATCCTCGCGCGACATCCCCGCGGGGTGATCGGCATCCACCGGCTGATCATGAAGTCGGGCGCCGACAACTTTCGCGCCAGCAGCGTGCAAGGCATCATCAAACGGCTCGCGGCCCGGGGCGCCAAGGTGATCGTGTTCGAGCCGCTGCTCCGCGCGCCGGACTTCCACGGTCTGCCCGTGGTCAACGATCTGGCCCGTTTCAAGCAGCAGGCCGATGTCATTGTGGCCAATCGCCTCTCACCGGACCTGGACGATGTGCAAAACAAGGTCTACACCCGCGACCTCTTCGGCCACGGGTGAACCGGAACCGGACCCCGCCCCGCACCCGCCTCCCGAAGCGATACTTGCCCCGCCCTCTTTCGCCGTTCCAGCTGTTTCCATGAATTAAGGCTCCCAACCGACGTCCCGCATCCTCGTCACTGGCTCCAGTGGTCTCATCGGCACGGCCCTCCGCGCGGCGCTCGGCGCGGCGGGATACGAGGTTCGTGGCATCGACCTGCGCGCGAACGATGACCATCGGGGCGACATCCGCCGCCGCGCCGACGTCGAGCGCGCCCTCGACGGGTGCGTGGGTGTCGTGCACCTCGCTGCCGTCTCGCGGGTGATCGACGGCGAGCGGGATCCGCAAGCCTGCTGGACCACCAATGTGGAGGGAACGCGCCACATCGTCGACGCGGCACGGGCCCAGATCCGGCCGCCCTGGATCCTCTACGCCAGCAGCCGCGAAATCTACGGGCAGCCGGCCACCCTCCCCGTGGCCGAAGATGCCCCGCGCGCGCCGGTGAACCTCTATGGCCGCTCCAAGGTCGCGGCGGAAGACCTGGTCTCGGGGTCCTCGCTGCAGACCGCCATCGTGCGCTTCTCGAACGTCTATGGCAGCACGTCCGATCACGCCGATCGCGTGGTCCCGGCCTTTGCCCGCCAAGCCGCGGAGGGCCGGGCGCTGAGGGTAGACGGCCGCGGCCACAGCTTCGATTTCACGCATCTCTCGGACACCATCCGCGGGATCTCGCTCATGGTCGGCCAGCTGGAACGCGGTGGCGAACTTCCGCCGCTGCACCTGGTCACGGGCCAACCCACCACGCTGGGCGAACTCGCCTCGATGGCGGTCGAGCTCGCCGGCAGCGCGTCGGCCATCCACGAGGCACCGCCCCGCACCTACGATGTCAATCATTTTTATGGCGACACGACCCGCGCAACCCGTGTGTTGGGATGGCAAGCCCGCGTCGGCATCCGGGAAGGCTTGCGCCGCCTGATCGATGATTTCCGGGCTGGCCACTCATCGCCCCCTCTGGTCTGACCGCCCTTCCGCGCTGCCCGCGGCAACCGGCATCCTTGCCTCGCGCCCCCTTTTCTCCCAGGAACCCGCAGAAACATGAAAGTCGCCGTGATCACGCCCTGTTACAAGGAGTCCGACGCGGTCCTGCGCCGATGCATTCAGAGTGTCTCGGCGCAGACACACGCCAACGTCCAGCACTACCTCGTCGCCGATGGGCACCCCAGGCCCGCCCTCACGCAAGACGTCGACCGGCTCGTGGCCATCGCGCTGCCCACGTCGCACGGAGACTACGGATGCACGCCCAGAAGCGTGGGGGCGATCTGCGCCCTGAACGAGGGAGCGGACGTGGTCTGCTTCCTCGACGCCGACAACCTGTATCTGCCCGATCATGTCGCCAGCCTCGTGAAGGTCTACGAAGAAGCGCGCACCCGCGGCAGCGCACTGGACGCGGTGTTTGCCCATCGGCATGTCTTTCTGCCCGGCCGGGAAGCGCTGCGGATAGTCGACCCGGAAGACATGGCATGCCGGCACGTCGACACCAGCTGCTTTTCGTTTGCCCGATCCGCCGCTTTCATGTGGACCCTGTGGGGCATGATTCCCCCCTCCTGGACGCCCATCTGCGACCGCGTGATGTTCGACCTGGTCAAGATTCACGGTCTCGAGGTCGCGTGGACAGGCCAACACACGGTGCTGTATGAATCGAACTGGAGCCCCCATTACCAGATGGCCGGTCTGCCCCCGCCCACCGAAGGCCTGCATGACGAAACGCTGCGGCAGGTCCGCCGGCCTTCGGCGGAGGAAATTCATGCCCGGCTGCGGGTGAGGAATGACTGAACCCCACGGGAAGATCGTATCCCCAACCCCTCCGCCCCCACGTCCATGCAACTAGCCACCTGGAACGTGCATACCATTTGACTTTGATGCAAGCCTGGCTGTCGCGCATGACCCCGGGCCTGCTGGTCAGCACCGTGGTAGCCGTGGCTTCGCTGTCGCTGGCCGAACACTACGGTGCACCGGTCATGCTGTTTGC
>JAEWVY010000315.1 GCA_023396625.1 Pseudomonadota bacterium
GGACAGCCCACCCGCGTGGGCACGGCCAATGGCACGACGGCGGGCTGGCGCCTGAAACTGGCGAGCGTGCGTGTCGGCGATGTGGAGGTCCACGAAATCGACGCCATCGTGACCGCCCAGCCCATGCCCTTTGTCTTGCTGGGCAACAGCTTCCTCAACCGCTTCCAGATGCGGCGGGACAACGAACAGATGGTGCTGGAGAAGCGCTTCTGATTTTTTCGAGCAATTTTTGCCATTTCCCAGCTTGAAATGGACATTGTTTGCTATCAATAATGGACCGCCCTGGCGCCGCTCAGGCCGCGGCGGTGACCACCACCTCGATGCGCCAGGCCGGGTCGGCCAGTGCGGCCTGTACCGTGGCCCGGGGCGGTGCGTTGGCCGCGGGCACCCAGGCGTCCCAGACCTCGTTCATCGCATCGATGTCGCGGATATCGGCCAGGAAGATCTGCGCCCGCAGGATGCGGCGCTTGTCGCTGCCGCACTCGGTCAGGCGCCGCTGGATCTGCGCCAGCACGTCGGCGGTCTGGTCGCGGATGTCCAGCGATGCGCATTCCGCCACCATGCCGGCCAGATAGACCGTGCCGTTGTGCACGGCCGCTTCGCTGTAGCGGGCACCCACGTGCAGGCGCCTGATGTCGTCGTTCATTTGTTTTTCTTTCCCAGTTTCGATTCCTTGCCGGCGAGCAGGCGGTTGATGTTTTCCCGGTGGCGCCAGACGAGCAGCAGGCTCATGACGAAAATCGACACCGTGATGGGCGTGGCGGTGTACCAGGCGAGGCGGTCGCCGAGCAGGTAGAAAAACGGGGCAAACGCCGCGGCCACCAGGGACGCCAGCGACGAATAGCGGAAGAACAGGGCGACGATCCCCCAGGTCAGCAGCGTCGCCAGACCCAGCCAGCCGCTGAGGCCCAGCAGCACGCCGGCCGCCGTGGCCACGCCCTTGCCGCCCTCGAACCTGAAGAAGACGGGGTAGAGGTGGCCGAGAAACGCAGCCAGGCCCGCGAGCGCCACGGTGCCGTCGCCCAGGCCCCAGGGTTTACCGTATTCCTGCACCAGCACCACCGGCAGCCAGCCCTTGGCGGCGTCGAGCAGCAGCGTGATGACGGCGGCATCCTTGCTGCCTGAGCGCAGCACGTTGGTGGCGCCGGGGTTCTTGCTGCCGAAGGTGCGCGGATCGGCCAGGCCCATGGCGCGGCTGACGATGACGGCAAAGCTCAGCGAACCCAGCAGATAGGCGGCCACGGTGGCCAGCAAGGGGTAAAACGATTCCAACTCGGTCTCCTCGGATGGGCCGCCATTGTGCCAGTGCCTTGCCCCCACGGCGTCGCGCCGCCGAGGGGCGGGCGGCGGCTACTCGGCCAGCGCGCAGTTCACGGGCCGGGCACCCAGCAGGCGCACGCAGACCTCGGGCGCGATGCCGACCAGGTAGCCGCGGCGGCCGCCGTTGATGAGGATCTTCGGCAGCGCGAGGATGCTTTCCTCGATGTAGACCGGCATCTGCCGGCGCGTGCCGAAGGGCGAAGTGCCCCCGACGAGGTAGCCGCTGTGGCGGTTGGCGGTTTCCGGCGTGCAGGGCTCGACCGACTTGGCGCCGGCTTGCCGCGCCAGGTTCTTGGTGGAGACTTTGCGGTTGCCGTGCATCAGCACCACCAGGGGTTTTGCGTCCTGGTCCTGCATGATGAGCGTCTTCACCACTGAAAACGGGTCGACGCCCAGTTCCGCGGCGCTGTGCTGCGCGCCCCCGTGCTCGACGTAGTCGTAGGGATGTTCGGTGAAGGCCACCTGGTGGGCCTTCAGCATCGCGGTGGCGGGTGTCTCCGAGATGTGCGATTTCTTGGCCATGTTCAAAGGAATAGGAGGGCTTGCGGCGCCACAGGCGCCGGCGTGCCCGCACCGTCATTGCGCCGGGTCGCGCAGTTCCCAGCGGATCTGGTCGATGGCGGCCAGCAGTTCCGGGGACAGCGAGGTGCCCCAGGCGTCCAGATCTTCATCCAGCTGCGCCAGCGACGTCACGCCGATGATGGTGCTGGCCACGCGCCACTGGGTGTAGCAGAAGGCCAGCGCCAGCTGGGTGGGCGTGAGGCCATGGTCGCGTGCCAGGGCGTTGTAGCGCCGCGCGGCGGCCAACGCGTCGGCCCGACCCCAGCGCTGCTTTTTCATGCTCTCGAATTTCGCCATGCGGCCAAGCGAGGCCTCGGCGGCCGCGATGCCGGGGCCGTCGTATTTGCCGGTCAGCAGGCCAAAGCCCAGCGGCGAGTAGGCCAGCAGCGACACACCGAGGCGGTGGCAGGTCTCGTCCAGCCCGTTTTCGTAGGTCCGGTTGATCAGGCAGTAGGGGTTCTGCACCGTCGCGATGCGGGGCAGGCCGTGTTCCTCGGCCAGACGCACGAACTCGTGCACACCGAAAGGCGTTTCGTTGGACAGGCCGATGTGGCGCACCTTGCCGGCCTTGACCAGCCGCGCCAGGGCCTCCAGCTGTTCACGGATCGGCGTGGTCGACTTCTCCTTCGCCGGGTCGTACGTCAGGATGCCGAAGGCTGGCACGTGGCGTTCGGGCCAGTGAATCTGATAGAGATCGATGACGTCCGTCTTGAGCCGCCGCAGGCTGTGGTCACATGAGGCCACGATGTCGTCCCCAGTCATGCCCACGCCGTCCCGGATCCAGGGCATGCCGCGCAGCGGCCCCGCGACCTTGGTCGCCAGCACCACGCGCTGGCGGGCGCTGGGGTTCTTTTCGAACCAGTGGCCGATGATGGTTTCGGTCGCGCCGAAGGTGTCGGCACGCGCCGGCACCGAATACATCTCGGCGGTGTCGATGAAATTGATGCCGCGCTCGAGCGCGCGGTCGAGGATGGTGTGGGCCGAGGCTTCATCCACCTGTTCGCCAAAGGTCATGGTGCCGAGGCAGACAGGGGTGACGTGCAGGTCACTTTGACCCAGCTGGACTGTGTTCATGGTCGCAAGAATGTCAAAAAAATGGGAATGCCCCCGCAGTGTACGGTGCACTCGGGCGGCGTGCGGCCGGCCTTATCCCGCCGGAGCGCCGGTGGAAGGCTCGCGGGCCGCGGTGAGGCGGCGCTCTTCTTCCCGTAGCCGCAGCACGCGCCGCTGGACTTTGCCGGTGGTGGTCATGGGCAGCACGTCGATGAATTCGATTTCCTTGGGGTATTCGTAGGGTGCGAGCTGGCCGCGCACGTGGGCCTGCAGTGCCGCGCGGAGTTTGTCATCAAAATCGGCATTTCCCAGCGTGTATGCTTGACGTTCAGCTATTGTTTCAGGAGTCATCACGACATAGGCCTTGACCAGCGCGCCGCGTTCGGCGTCGGGCTTGGGCACCACGGCGGCGTTGGCCACGGCGGGGTGCGTGAGCAGGCAGTTTTCGATTTCGCCCGGGCCGATGCGGTAGCCCGCGGACTTGAACACGTCGTCGGCACGGCCCTGGTACCAGAGGTAACCGTCCGCATCGCGCACCGCGATGTCGCCGGTGCGGCACCAGTCGCCGGTGAACTTGGCGGCGGTGGCGGCCTCGTTCTTCCAGTAGCCGAGGAAGAACACCGGGTCCGGCTGGCCGTGCATGTCGTGGCGGTTCACCGCCACGTCGCCGGATTCGCCCGTGGCGCATTCATTGCCGGCGTCGTCGATCACCGCGACGCGGTGGCCGGGGTAGCCTCGGCCCATGCTGCCCGGCTTCGCAGGCCAGCGTGCCGAGCAATTGCCCACGATGTAGTTGACCTCGGTCTGGCCGAACATTTCGTTGACCGTGACACCCAGTTCGTCGCGGCACCAGTCGAACACCGCCTTGCCAACCGCTTCACCCGCGCTCATCAGCGCCTGCAGGCGCAGTTCGAACCGCTCGCGAGGCGCTGGAAAGGCTTTCATCATGGCCTTCAGCGCGGTGGGGAAGAGAAAGCTGTGGGTCACGCCGTGCCGCTGCATCAGCGCGAAAGCTGCTTCGGGGCTGAAGCGTTCCCGGCAGGCGATGATGGTCTGGCCGAAATAGAGCGTGGGCAGCAGCGCGTCCATGAGGCCGCCAGTCCACGCCCAGTCGGCCGGGCTCCAGAACACGGCGGCCGCGTCTCGTCGGGCGACACCGGCCACGCAGTCGGCCAGCGGCGCGTTGGCGGCGAAGCCGAACCCGTTCTGGCTGCAGACGAAGCCGCTGAGGTTGCCGATCAGGGCGCGGTGCGGAATCAGCGCGCCCTTGGGCGCGCCCGTGGTGCCGCTGGTGTAGATC
>JAEWVY010000348.1 GCA_023396625.1 Pseudomonadota bacterium
GCCATCGATGTCGACCCATTGGCCATCTGAGACACGGGCGCCATCGCCACGCCTCGGGCGTCGGACCTCACGTTCGCGCCGTGGGGGTTCTCAGCGCGCGGCGCAGCGCGCGGCCTTGTCCAAGCCAAGCGCCTCGGGAAAGTCGTGGTGCTCCGGCGGCTTCGCCGCTTCCTCGTCGATCCGGACCCGGTGGCCCGCCTGTTTCAGGGCTTCACCGAAGCGCCGCTGGAACACGAAGGGGGTCACCCGGTCATCCGGGTCCCCCACGATGACGGCCAGCCGCGTGGGATCGGGCTTGATCCGGTCCACGTAGTCGAGCGGATCGTACGGATGGGCCAACCCGGTGGTGTCCTCCCGCGTGGTGCCGGGCTTGCCCGCCATGTAGCGCAGCAGATTGGCCCGCTCGATCAGCGCGAACGCCCCCGAGGACATCACCGCGCAGTGGATGTCGGTCCGGCCCAGGGTCAGGATGGCCGCGGCGGCGGTTGCCCCGCCGCTGTGGCCCAGCAGGACGAAGCGGCCAATACCGTGGCGCCGTTTGAGCACGTCGAGCGTGGCGTTCAGTGTCTGGAATTCCTTCGCCTGCCGGCGCTGCCGCAGATCGCCGGACGAGCCGTAGGTCCCGGGCCGGGCCACGATGACCACCGGGACACCCGCCTGCGCCGTCAGGCGGGCGGCCCGCCGTTCCTGGGCGGCACGCGTGTTTTCCGGGATGTCCTCGGGACGTTTTTTCAGCAGATGGTGCCGGTCCCCGTAAAGCTTCACGATCACCACGGGCGCGCCCTCCAGCGGGCCTCCCGCGAAATAGCGGATGCACTCGGTGCCGCCGCCGTGATGCACCCAGGCATAGCTCGGTTCGACCGGGCAGGCCTGCTGGCTGGCGGGCTCGGTCCACGTCAGCACGTCGCGGCGCACGTCGGCGCCCGCGTGCCCCCCCCAGCCCAGGATGATCGCCAGGCCCATTGCGCGAAGAGACATCATCAGGAACTCCCGATCGGGTTCAAGGCCATCATTGTGCCGGCTCCGGGTCGTCTTTCCCCGGCATCGCCAGGCTCACGCGGAAAGGAAGCACGAGCTTTTCGGCGCCCACCGGGGCGGGCACCAGCCCGATCTCGATCCGGAGGTCGCCATTGGCCCAGTTCTGGGCGCGCGGCGGGCGCAATCCGACGTAGTCCCGATAAATCAGGCCAGGGCGCCAACGCGAGGTGGGCACCTGCCAATCGCAAGGGTCGTGGTCCATGCCCCGTCCCCAGGCGGGCATGCGGGTCGGCCGCACCGGCACCGCCTGAATGTCGAGCCGGACATCCTCGTCCATCGCCGTCTCCATGCACCAGTAGGTCTCGACCCAGATCATCTGCCGCTTGACGAGGGTTTCCGGGGTCACGCGCCAGCCCAGCAGCGTCAGCGGGCCAAGCCGGCGCAGCGGGCACCGTGCCGGGTCCGGCACGGCTTCGACCGTTCCCAGTCCGGGAGGAGCCCATTCCGGCAGCGCGTTCCGGCCGTCCCAGAGATAGCGGCGGGCCGGCGCGGCCGGGCCCTGGCGCGCGGGACGGTCCCCGGGATGCAGCACGACACGTCCCCGCCCCGCGGGTTGCAGCGTCATGTCCGTGCCGAGCAGGGCACTTTTGACGCGAACGATCTGGGTGGCGCGCAACGCGTCGATACCGCTGGCCTCCCGGCTGAAGCCGAACCCCAGCCCGACCGGGATGAAGTCGACCGCTTCGACGCCACGGTGCGACAGGTCCAGCCTGAACATGCCGCCATCGCGCGGGATATCGCTGTCGGTGTCGAACAGAAGGTCACCGGCGTCGTGAATGATCGGGCGGCCTTGGTGGATTTCCACGCCTTCGAGGGCGTGGCGGGAAGCGCCCAGCACGGCGTCGGCCCCGCACTCGATCAAGGCCCGCCCCGCGATGGCCTCGGCGGCGTCGGGGCGCAGCGCGCCGTCCCGCCCCCAATGGACCGCCACCAGCACGACGTCGGCCTGTGCCCTGGCCTCCCGGATGCGCCGCGCCATTTCGGCCTTCCAGACCGGCGGCTCATCCAGCGGCAGGTAGGCGTGGCCCGGATGGTCCACGCCGGCGGCGAAACCGGGCTGCGTGAAATCGATGGAAAAGACCGCCACGTCGAGGGTGCCCGCCCGTCGGAAGACCGGTGAAAACGCCTGTGCCCGGTCCGGACCGCTCCCGCAGTGCGCGACACCGGCCGCGTCGAGCACGCGCGCCTGCTGCATCAGGGCCGCGGGGCCGTAGTCGCCGCTGTGGTTGTTGGCGGTCGTCACCACATCCACCCCCGCGGCCATCAGCAGGCGGACCTGCTCCGGGCGCGCGCGGAAGTAGAACGGCCCGCCCTCGCCCTTGTCGACCCCCTGCTCCCCCATGGATGCCAGCACGCACTCCAGGTTCACCACCCGCAGATCGGCCGCATGGAACGATGGAAGGCGAAACACCGCCGCGTCGCCCAGCGCCCGCGCGCGATAGTGTTGCCTGCGCCCCAGGTTGACGTCTCCGCCCCAGATCACCCGGGCGCCCGGCGGGGTGGACAGCCGATCCGCAGGGGGGGCTTCCTGATCCGCGGATTGCAGGTATTTCCAGTACGCCACCAAGCCCGACAGGTAATGCTCCACGTCGTCGATCCGCACGCGAAAGCTGTGATGACGGATATGGAAACTGCCCACGATCTTTCGTGGACTCTTGAAGAACATCGCCACCTCGGGCCAGAAATGGCCATTCAGCAAATACCTGGCCCGCGCATCCAGGGCGGCGTGGAACTTCGCGATGTCCAGCCCGTGCAACAGATGGTGCCACTGCGGAAAAGCCAGCAGGCGGGCGATCAGACGCTGCGTGGCCATCATCAGTTCCAGCAGCGTCGGAAACGTGGTGATGCGTTCGCTGACGAAATCGAGATGGTCCCGCACGTTGTCCAGCCCGAGGCGGAAATACCGCTCTTGCGGGCGGTGGACGGTCAGTTCGCTGACGCAATAGCCCAGCCAGTGGTCGTGCGTCTGCCAGCGGTCGGTTCGGATGAAATGGTCGACTGCGTTCTCCACCGCCCGCAGCCAGCGCTCCTCCCGTGTCAGGCCGTACAGGCGAATCAGGCCAAAGGCCGCCTCGCCGTCGTAGTAAACCGTCCTGTAGGCCGCCTTGACCTCCAGCGACTCGAAGTGCAGGACGTGCACGAAGCCGCCCGTCGCCTGATCCTGCATGAACACGATGCCTTCTGCCAGCGCGCCCATCAGCGGCAGATGCTGGCGGTCGCCGGTCAGATCGGTGTATTTCCCCAGGGCCAGCAGGCACACCGCGTTGCCCCCGAGCTTGACTTCTTCCCCTTCATCGACGAGGAAGGCCGCGTCGGTGCCGTCGGGCAGGCGCTTTCCGCGGATCAGGGTCTGCGTCAAGTGCGTGAGGGCCCGCACCGCCGCCGCCTTGTGCGCCGCCTGCCCGGTCAACTCCCACCCTTCGAGCAGGGCGTAGGTCGAGCTGGCGTGTCGCAGGGCGTTGTAGGTCGGAATGGGTCGGTCGAAACACGGGAACCAGCCGTACTGGTATCGCCCTGCCGGGCCCACCTGGCGCGCCAGGTAGTCGGTCCCCGAATGGATGAGGTCGCGGACATCGGCCTCGCGCAGCGGGTCCAGCCTTCGGTAGCCC
>JAEWVY010000377.1 GCA_023396625.1 Pseudomonadota bacterium
GCCTCATCCATCGCCATCTGGACCGAATTAGCTACTCTTTCAATAGCAAAAGAAATTTTTCCGGAACCCGCCGGGCTCCCCGGCCGGCCGCAGCGGCCGGTTCTCGTCGCCCCCGCCGACGTGCCGCGGCGTTCGCCTTTTTCCACGGCAGGCCGTGCCGCACTGGTTCATGCCATCTGCCACATCGAGTTCAACGCCATCAACCTCGCGCTCGATGCCATCTGGCGCTTTGCGGCGATGCCCGACGAGTTCTACCTCGACTGGATGCGTGTCGCCTACGAGGAAGCCCTGCACTTCACCTTGCTGCACGACCATCTGGCCACCCTGGGCTTCGCGTACGGCGACTTTCCGGCCCACGACGGTCTCTGGGAGATGGCCTGGAAAACCCGTGACGACCCGGTGGCCCGCATGGCGCTGGTGCCACGCACCCTGGAAGCGCGTGGGCTTGACGCCACCCCACTGATCCAGGCCCGTCTGCGCGAGATGGGCGACCCGGATGCCCTGCAGGCCTGCGCACTGCTCGACATCATCCTGCGCGATGAGATCGGCCACGTCGCCATCGGCAACCGCTGGTATCGGTGGCTGTGCTCGCGCCAGGGCCTGGACCCGCTCAGCCACTACCGGGTGCTGGCCCGGCGTCATCGGGCACCACGCCCCAGGCCCCCCTTCAACGAAGACGCGCGCCGCCGAGCGGGGTTCACCCAAGAGGAGCTGGACGACCTCGCCCGCTGAGCAGGTGCTCTTCGAGCCTGGCGGCTCAATCCACGCGGATGCGGCTGGCCTGGATGATGCGGCCGTTGTTGTCGTATTCGGCGGCGATGGCGCGGGCAAAGTCGGCGGCGCTGCCGCCGGTGGGCACGTTGTCGGTGCTGGTGAGTTTGCCACGCAGGTCGGGCAAGGCCAGGGCCTTGTTCACCTCGGCATTGATGCGCTCGACGATGGGCGCGGGCGTCCGCGCGGGGGCGAACAGGCCGAACAGCGACGACAGGTTGCCCGCGCCATAGCCCAACTCGGCCAGCGTGGGGACGCCCGGCAGGCTGTCCAGGCGCGCGGGTGCACCGACCGCCAGCACGCGTAGCCGTCCCGCCTTCACGTGCTGCAGGATGGCCGGGCTGGCGTTGGTGGACAGCACCTCGAACTGGCCGCCCAGCGCGTCGTTGATCTGCTGGCCGCCCCCCTTGTAGGGCACATGGGTCAGCTGCACCTTCGCCGCGCTGGCGATCTGTTCGAGCATGATGTGCCCCAGCGAGGCGGTGCCTGACGTGGCCCAGCGCACCGCGCCCGGCCGGGCCCTGGCGGCGTCGAGCAACGCCCGGAAGTCCGGGCTGTCGCTGGCCGGGGTGGCCAGCAGAAGCACCGGCGAATACATCACGCTCACCACGGGCAGCACGTCCTGTCGCGCGTCGTAGGGCAGCCGGGCCAGATGCGGGCTCAACACCAGCGGGCTGATGGCCGCGAAGCCGAAGGTATGGCCGTCGGGCGCGGCCTTGGCCACGGCATCCATGCCGATGGTGCCGCTGGCACCGGCCTTGTTCTCCACCACCACCGGCTTCCCCAGCGACGCGGCCAGCTTGTCGGCCAGCGCCCGCGCGATCACGTCGCTCACGCCCCCCGCGGGGTAGGCGACGATGATGCGGATGGGCCGGGTCGACCCGTCCTGCTGCGCCTGCCCCGGGCCGGGCAGGGCCAGCGCGGCGGCGCCAGCGGCCAGCAGCAGACGTCGTGAAATTGCTTGCATGGAATCGTTCCTTTCCGAAGGCGGGGCGCGGCCGGTGAAAGCCCTCAGCCCCGCGGATGATGGTCCGCGTGAAGTGTTTTCAGACGCTCCCGCGCCACGTGGGTGTAGATGGTCGTGGTCGAAATATCGGCGTGACCGAGCAGCAACTGTACCGCGCGCAGGTCCGCACCGTGGTTGAGCAGATGGGTGGCAAAGGCGTGGCGCAGCGTGTGCGGCGATATCGGGACACGGATGCCCGCCTCCAGCGCATGGCGTTTGACGATCTGCCAGAACATCACGCGCGACATGCCTGTCCCCGGCCTGGCACCGCCGCGCGTCAGAAACAGATCCTCGCTGAGCCGCCCGCCCAGAAGCATGGGCCGCGCCTGCGCCAGATAGCGCTCCAGCCATTCGCGCGCGACCTCGCCAAACGGCACCAGCCGCTCCTTGCGGCCCTTGCCCAGCACGCGCAGCACGCCCTCATTCAGGCTTAGGTGGAGCGTCTTGAGCGTGACGAGTTCGCTCACCCGCAGGCCGCTGGCGTACATCAATTCCAGCATCGCGCGGTCGCGCAAGCCCAGCACGGTGGTGGTGTCGGGGGCGGCCAGCAAGGCCTCGACCTGGGCTTCGGTCAATGTCTTGGGCACGCGAAGCGGCTGTCGCGCCGCAAGCAATTTGAGCGTGGGATCGGCCGGCACGAGGTGCTCGCGCAGCGCCCAACGGAAGTAGCGCCTGAAGACCGTCAGCCGCCGGTTGGCCGAGGTGGCCCGCGTGGTGGCGTGGCGCGCCGAAAAATACCGCTGCAGCAGCGGGCCGGTCACGGCATCGAGCGCCACGCCCTCGCCGGCAAGCCAATGAGAAAAAAGCGCGAGATCGCGCCTGTAGGCTGCCAGGGTGTTGGCCGACAGGCCGTCCTCGAGCCACAGCGCATCGATGAAGCGGTCGATGCTGGCCGCGCTGCCCCGGGCCGCCCCAGCCGCATCGACAGGCGCGCCCGGTTCCGGTGGCGAAGCCGCCGTCGCCGCGGGAACCGCCGCGCCGCGGCCGGAGCTCATTCCAGCTTGAGCTTGGCTTGTTCCACCACCTTCTTGTACACCTCGTACTCGGCCTTGATCTGCGCGGCGAACTGGTCAGGACTGTTGCCGATGATCAGCGAGCCGGTCCCCTCGATGCGTTTGCGCACCGCCGGGTCCTCCAGCGCCTTGCGCACCCCTGCGCTGACCTTGTCCACCACGTCGCGCGGCAGGCCTTTGGGCCCCAGGATGCCGTAGTACGCCATGCGGTTCACCGGTTCCAGGCCAACCTCCTTGAACGTGGGCACATCGGGCAGCTGGGCCAGCCGCTGCGGGGCGGCCACGACCAGCGGAATGAGCTTGCCGGACTGGATGAAAGGCAGCGCGGAGGGAATGTTGTCGAAGATGATCGGCACTTGGCCGGCCACCGTGTCGTTGAGCGCCGGGCCCGCGCCACGGTAGGGAATGTGCGCGATGAACACGCCGGCCATGCCCTTCCACAGCTCGGTCTGCAGGTGACCGATGCCCCCCGCGCCCGACGAGGCGTAGGAGTATTTCCCGGGGCTCTTCTTGAGCTCCGCGATGAAGCTCTTGTAGTCGCGCGCCGGGAAGCTCGGGTGCACCGCGATGACGTTGGGCGTGGCCGCGATGTTGATGATCGGCGTGAAATCCGTCACCGGGTTGTACGGTGTGCGCGGATTGATGGCCGGGTTGGCCGCCGTGGAGGACACCGTGGCCACGCCCAGCGAATACCCGTCGGGCGCGGCCTTGGCCGTCTCGTTCGCGCCGATGATGCCGCCGCCGCCAGCCCGGTTTTCCACGATCACGCTCTGGCCCAACGCCTTGCCCAGCGGATCGGCAATGGTGCGGGCCACGATGTCCGTCGTGCCGCCCGGCGCAAAGGGCACCACCAGCTTGATCACCTTGCTCGGATAGGCCTGGGCCCAACCCGTCCCCGAGGCGGCAGCCGCCAGGGCCAGCGCCAACCAATCACGACGTTGCATGTTCGATCTCCTGTTGAGGTTTGAAATCAGCGCGCTATGGTATCGCCTCGCGCGAACGGGAACGACGTGGAAGTCACGTACGGAATTACCCGGATAACCACGCGCGTTTGCAGCTATTCTCGGCCAATGGGCATGGCACAGCTTCTCTTGCCGGACTTTTCGCTGATCCTCTGCGGCTTCCTGGTATGTCGCTACACCGCGCTCGACCGCACGGTGTGGACACCGGTCGAAAGTCTGGTGTATTTCCTGCTGTTCCCGGTGCTGCTGTTCCAGTCCATCGTGCGTTATCCACTCCACCTTGGCGCGGCTTCAAGTTTCATCGCCGCCGGCCTGGCGCTCGGCGCCGCCGGGATCGCGCTGGCCCATGCCCTGCCTCACCTGCCGCTGGTGGGTGCATGGATCGGCCGTCAGGCGCACGCGGGCAGCGCGCAGGTGGCCTTCCGCTTCAACTCGTTCATTGCGCTGGCCCTGGCCGAACGTCTGGCAGGGCCGCATGGGCTGCAACTCATCTCCCTGCTGATCGGCGTGTGCGTCCCGCTGGTCAATGTCGGCGCGGTCTGGCCCATGGCCCGCCGCAGCGGAAGCGGCCTGGGGCGAGCACTGGCGCGCAATCCATTGATCCTGGCCACCGCTTCGGGCCTCGCGGTCAACCTCCTGGGCGGGACGATCCCACCGTGGCTGGTGCCGGCCGTGACGCACCTCGGCAGCGCGTCGCTGGCGCTGGGCCTGATGGCTGCGGGCGCGGGCATGCAATTCGGAAGCGTCGCGCGCGAACGGACACTCGCGGTCTCGGTGCTGACCATCCGCCACCTGGCCCTGCCCCTGCTGGCCCTGATCCTGGCGCAGGTGTTCGGCCTGCCCTCCGACCAGCGCCTGGCCTTGCTGGTGTTCTCGGCCCTGCCGACCGCGCCAAGCTGCTACGTGCTGGCCGTGCGCATGGGTTACGACGGCGCCTACGTGGCCGCCCTGGTGACGCTGTCCACGCTATTGGGTCTGCTCAGCCTGCCACTGGCACTCGAATTGGCCCACCGGCTGTGAAAGGTCAAGGTGCCCGCCCCGCTGAGAGCACGAGTTCGATGCGGCGGCGCGCCCTGGCGGCGCCCGCCGTGTCGCCCGCCAGGTCGGCCTCGCGCGCCTGCGCCTGCAGCCAGGCCACGAGCGGGCGGCTCCAGCCTTGGGCGGACGCTGTCTGCACCGCCAGCGCCGTGACCGCCGGGTGGCCCAGCCCCGCCCGCATCCAGACGCCCGCGGCCACCAGCCGCCCCAGCGGGTCGGCCATGGCCTGGAGCATGGCCGCGTCCTCCGGTTGCGGCGGACCGGCGCGCAACAGGCGTTGCGCCGGCTTCTGGTGCGGCGCGGGCAGCCATGGCAGCGTCTTGGGGTCGACGCGGCCCATGAGGTAGTCCGCATACGCCAGGTCGGCGACCTCGGCATCGGGACGAAGCGCCTCGAAGGCCGGACACGCCTCCATCACGAGGCTGGCCACGCGCGCCGCGCAGCGCAGCAGCTCGGCCCGCGCCAGCAGGCCAGCATCCCCTGCGCGTGCAATCTCGCGCCGCAGGCGCCGTGCCTCCTGCACCTCCACCTTCGTCTCGCCGCCCAGGTAGGCCGCCAGCGCACGCTCCGAAGCCGCATGCGCGTTCATCCGCCAGTCGGGCACAGGCGGCTGGCCGGCACACGCCGCCAGCAACAGCAGTCCACCCAGCCCGAGGACCGGCCGCAAGCCCCGAAGAATGACACGCCGCGCGCTCATGGCAGTTTGATCTCCATGTCCCGCGCGAAAGGCCACTTGCGGTTGATCTCGTTGACCAGGCCTTCGACCTTCCGCAGGTTGCTTTCCACCTCGGCACGCAGGGCCCCCAGGTCCGCCGTGCCTTCCCGTGCGTTGGCGGCCACCGCCTGCGCCTGCACCAGCACCTCGTCCAGGCGGCGCAGGCTGGCGCGCGCGTCACCCAACAGGCCCTGCAGCTGCACCACGGCCGCCCGGGATTCCTTGACCATGCCCGCCTCGCCGAAAACCTGCGCATCGGCATGCGCGGCCAGGCCGTCCAGCCGTGTCAGCAGCGCGTTGGTCCGGTCCAGCGCCGTGAGGATCTTTCGCGCGTCGGCCTGGTTGCCGAACAGCACACCGAGCGCGCCTTGCGGTCCCTGCAGCCGCGCGGTGAGGTCCCGCAGATGGCCCAGGCTGGCGTTGATGGCGGCGTCGGGGGCCGTCATGGCGCGCAGGTTGGACAGCAATTCGCGCACGTCGCTCACCAGGCGTGGAATCTCCGCGCCCGCGTCGCCCACGAGCACCTTGCGCTGCGCGCCGTCGGGCAGAGGCGGATCGTCGAGCATGCCGCTGAAAGCCCGGATGCGCGTGCCGCCGACCAGGCCACGTTCCAGCGTGAAGATGCTCGACTGGCGCAGCCAGTGAGCGTCCTTGCGCGGAATGTCCACCAGGATGCGGACCTCCCCCTGCGGCGACAGTTCGATGCCACTCACGCGCCCCAGGGGAAAGCCCGCGAACGTCATGTCCATGCCCACCACCACACCTTCCGAATCATCGGCCAGCAGGACCAGCCGCTGCGTCCGGTCGAACACGCCGCGCGCATACAGCAGGTACAGCGCCGACACGCCCACGAGCAGCACCACCGCCAGCAGCAGCAGCGCGGCCCTGAACTCGAGCCCCCGGCCATCGGGCGCCGCGGAGGATGAGGATTGCGTTGTCTGGTTCATCGCATTCAGTAATAGTTGACCACCAGCGAGGCCACCTCGATGAGCAGGATGAGCAGGAACATCCGCACCAGGCCCTGCAGTTCCGGCAGCGGGCGCGTGGCGGTGGGAACTGGCGCGCGCAGTCCCGACACCGCCGGAATCAGCGACACGGCCAGGCTGAAGGCCACCGTTTTCAGGACGAACACCAGCGACACCGCGGGTGTGAACACCTGCCCCACCTTGCGCGTGTAGGTCGCCAATGCGGCCCAGGTCATGCCATGCACCACGAGGTACGCCAGCACCAGCGACATGGCGCAGCTGATCGCCGCCAGGGCGACCACGGCGAAGATGCCCCCCAGTACCC
>JAEWVY010000386.1 GCA_023396625.1 Pseudomonadota bacterium
CGCCCTGGGCGCTCTGATGCTGGCGGGCGCCGCCTCGCTGGCGTCGACCCGGGCCCCGGTGCAGTTGTTCAACGTTTCTTACGACCCCACCCGTGAGCGGCACGTTGAGTTCAACGTCGCCTTTGCCAAGCATTGGAAGGCCAGGACGGAGCAGGATGTCACCATCAGGCAAAGCCACGGCGGCTCGGGTAAGCAGGCCCGCTCCATTGTCGACAGCCTGGAGGCGGAAGTGGCCACCCTGGCCCTGGCCGGTGACATCGACGCCCTGGACGACAACGGCGGCTGGATCCTCAAAGACTTGCAAAAGCGCCTGCCGCACAACAGCTCGCCCTACACCTCCGCCATCATCTTGGCGGCGCGCGAGGGCATCGCACTGATCCGACGCGAGAGCGGGTCCGCCCAGACGCTGGTGGCTGTGCCGGGCGGTGCAGGCGGGTTGTCGGCACAGATCAATGCTATCAAGGGTCAGAACGCCAAGTCCTGGGTCAGCGACATCCGGGTCGACGCATTGTTTTGAGCCCTGACTTGAACTGAGCCATGAATTTCCAACAACTCCGTTCGGTTCGTGAAACCGTCAAATGCGGTTTCAACCTCACCGAGGTGGCCGACACGCTGTACAGCTCCCAACCTGGGGTCAGCCGCCAGATCCGCGAACTGGAAGAAGAGTTGGGCATCGACATTTTCGTTCGCCACGGCAAGCGCTTGACGGGGCTCACCCCCCCAGGGAGCGCGCTCATCCCCATCATTGAGCGACTGCTGGATGACGCCGAGAATTTGCGCCGGGTCGGGGCCGATTTCTCTACATCGACCCAGGGTCGGCTCTCGGTGGCCGCCACCCACTCGCAGGCGCGGTACGCACTGCCACCAGCCGTTCGGGATTTTCGGGAGCTGTTCCCCGGTGTCACGTTCCAATTGCACCAGGGCTCACCCAAGCAGGTGGCGGAGATGCTGATTTCCGGCGAGGCCGAGCTGGGGGTGGCCACCGAGGCGCTGGCCGAACATCCCAAACTGGTGACGCTGCCTTGCTACCGCTGGACGCACAGTGTGGTGGTGCCGCCCGACCATCCGCTGACGACGCTGGAAGGGCGCATCACGCTGGAGGATCTGGTTCGCTACCCGTTGATCACTTACGAAGTGGGCTACACCGGCCGTTCGCACATCGATCAGGGGTTTGCGCAGGTTGGACTTCAGCCCAACGTGGTGTTGACGGCCATGGACGCCGACGTCATCAAAACCTACGTGGAGTTGGGCATGGGCGTGGGCATTGTCGCGTCCATTGCGGTGGACCCGGACCGAGACCGCCATCTGCATGTCATCGACGCTGGTCACCTGTTCGAGATCAACACCACTCGCTTGGCGATCAAGCGCGGTGCCTGGCTTCGGGGTTATGTGTTCAGTTTCATCGAGACTTTTGCGCCGTCGCTCACCAAGGAAGAGGTGCTTCGCGCGCTGCAACCAGTCGAGTGAAACTGGTCAGGACTTTGCGGAGAGTGTTCCTAATTTGGATATTCGAAATCCTTCGTTCTCCACCGCAGCAGCCTTCCGTAGATTGGAGGTTCCAACGCTACTTTGAAAAAGGAAATCCTCCATGAAACTCCGCTCAAAAATCCTGTTTCCCGCTGCCCTGATCGCATCGCTGCTCGGTGCGTCGGCCCATGCAGACCAACTGGCAGACATTCAGAAAAAGGGCGAAATCGTCATTGGCGTATTGGGCATTGACGAACCCAACAGCTTCATCGACCCCAAGACCCGTGAATTCATCGGCTACGAGGTCGATCTGGCCAAGGCCGTGGCCAAAAAGCTGGGTGTGAAGCCCGTGTTCAAGCAGGTGGCCGTGGCCGCCCGCATCCCTGAATTGCAGCAAGGCCTGGTGGATGTGCTGGCTGCTTCGCTCACGCACAACAAGGAGCGTGAGGCGCAGGTGGACTTTGGCCTGACGCACTTGGTCACAGGCCAGAAGGTGCTGGTCAAGAAAAGCAGCGGCATCCAGAACGTGGCCGACCTGGCGGGCAAGAAGGCTCTGACCGTCAAGGGCGGCACGCAAGGCCCCAATTTGCTCAAAGCTGTGCCCACGGCCGAGGTGGTGACCTTTGAGAGCACACAGCAGGCTTTTCAGGCGCTGCAGCAAGGCAAGGGTGTGGCTTACGTGAACGACGAGGCTGGTTTGCTGGCCGACCACGCCAAGCTGGGTGCCGCGAGCAAGGACTATGTGATCTTGCCGCAAAACTTGAGCGTGGAGCCCCTGGCCTTTGGCATCAAGAAGGGTGAGGCTGGTGTGAAGAAGGCGGTGGACGACACCCTGCGCGCGCTGGAAAAGTCAGGTGCAGCAGAGAAACTTTTCGTCAAATGGTACGGCCCCGACACCAGGCTGAAATTCCCAAAGCGCGGGTTCAAGATCGAAACCGACAAGGTCGACGCCTGATCCGAGCACACCCGACGTGGCTGCTTTTGATGTGTCGCTGCTGCTGACCGGCACCTACCGGGACATGTTGCTGGTCGGGTTGCAACTGTCTCTGCAGTTGCTCGGGGTCTCGCTGCTGCTGGCCCTGCCGTTGGCGGTGGCGGTGGCGCTGCTGAGGCTGGCCCCATGGGCCCCTCTGCGCTGGCTGGGGTTCACGTACGTGGAAACCATCCGCAACGTTCCCTTGCTGGCGCACATGCTGTTCTGGTACTTCGGCTTGCCGGAGTTGCTGCCCGAAGCCGCCAAGGAGTGGCTGTACGCCCGTCACTATGAAGCCCTGGCCGCGGTGGCCGCGCTCACGCTGTACACCGTAGCCTATATGACCGAGGACATACGCAGCGGCATCCGGGCCATCCCGCATGTGCAACTCGAAGCCGCCCGCGCGCTGGGCCTGGGTTTCCTGGCCAGCATGCAGCTGGTCATCCTGCCGCAGGCCCTGCGCATCACCGTGCCGCCGCTGATCTCGCAGACCCTCAACCTGTGGAAGAACACCAGCATCGCCACGGTGATCGGGACGGCTGAATTGATGTACCAGGCCGCCAAGGTGGAAACCGCCACGTTCCGCAGCTTCGAGTCCTTCGGGTTTGCCACAGCCAGCTACCTGACGGTGTCAATGCTCATCACCGGGCTGGCCAGTTGGTACCACCATCGTTATCCGGCGAGGGCCGCATGACCTACCTGGATTTGGTGGACACCTATGGCTTGTACTTCCTGGTCGGTCAGTACCCGAACGGGCCGCTGGGTGGCCTGGTCCTGACCCTGGCGTTGGCCGCCAGCGGCCTGTTACTCGCCTTGCCAGTGGGGCTCTTGCTGGGACTGGCGCGAGTCAGCCCTTGGCGCTGGCTGCGTTGGCCCGTGACTGGGGGGGTGTTCGTGGTGCGCGGCACGCCGCTGCTGATGGTGGTGTTCTGGGCTTACTTTTTTCTGCCCAGCGTCACTGGGGTCAAGAGCAGCCAGTTCGCCACCATGTTGATGGCGCTGGTCTTGTTCGATGGCGCCTACCTGGCCGAAATCGTGCGTTCCGGCATCCAGAGCCTGCCCAAGGGCCAGTTTGAAGCGGCTCGCTCGCTGGGTCTGAGCTACCTCGACACCATGCGATTGGTGGTGTTGCCCCAATCGCTGCGGCACATGTTGCCCTCGTTGGTGAACCAGTTCGTGTCCACCATCAAGGAAACGTCGCTGGGCTACATCATCGGCCTGTCCGAGCTTTCGCTCGTGGCGACGCAGATCAACTCGCTGGTGTTTGTGCTTCCCGTCCAGATCTACCTCACGCTGGCGCTGACCTATTTTCTGATGTGCTTTGGCCTCTCGCGCCTGGCTTTTGTGCTGGAACGTCGCCTGGCCCAACGCCCCAACCCTCATCCCGCAAGCACATGATCGAGTTTGACCGAGTCAACAAATGGTTCGGCAGCTACCAGGCGCTGAACGACGTCACCGAAACCATCCGCAGGGGTGAAGTGGTGGTGGTCTGCGGCCCGTCAGGCTCAGGCAAATCCACCCTGATTCGCACCCTCAACCGGCTGGAGCCCATCGACAGCGGGCTCATCCGGCTCAACGGGGAGGACATCCACCGCCGAGGACTGGACCTCAATGCTTTTCGCTCGCACATTGGCTTCGTGTTCCAGCAGTTCAACCTCTTTCCACACCTCACGGCACTCGACAACTGCACCCTGGCCCCTGTGCGACTGCGGCGCCAGACCTTGGGCGAAGCCCGCGACGCCGCGATGACACTGCTCGACCGTGTCGGGCTGGCGCACAAGGCCAATGCCTACCCCGCCGAACTGTCGGGTGGTCAGCAGCAGCGCGTGGCCATTGCCCGTGCCCTGGTCATGCAGCCACCGCTGATGCTGTTTGACGAGCCCACCAGCGCGCTGGACCCTGAAATGGTGGGCGAGGTGCTGGTGGCCATGCGCGACTTGGCTCGTGATGGCATGACCATGGTTTGCGTCACACACGAAATGGGCTTTGCCCGAGAGGTGGCCGACCGTGTGCTGTTCCTGGACCACGGTCGGGTGCTGGAACGGGCCGCACCCGCCGAGTTCTTCAACCGCCCGCAGCACCCACGGGCGCAGCAATTCTTGTCCGACATCCGCACACCTTTCGCCGCCCAGGCGGCCTCTTCCTGAGCTTTGCCATGAACCAATCCAATTCTTCAACCTCCGGTGTCCATCACGTGCACGCCACGCTGCCCGTGCTGAATCTGGCCGATTTCGTGTCGGGTGACGATGTCCGTCGCCAGGCATTTGTGGCTGCCCTGCGCGACGCGGCCCACGGCCCAGGGTTTTTCTACCTCAAGGGCTATGGCGCAGACGAGGCGCAGGTCGCCGATGTGTTACGGGGCACACGTGATTTCTTTGCTCTGTCGGCGGCGGACAAAAATGCCCTCCACATGGCTCAATCGCCACACTTTCGTGGCTACACCGCAGCAGGGGACGAATTGACCCGTGGCGAACGCGACTGGCGCGAACAGCTCGATATTGGGGCTGAAAGAGGCCCCATCCCGCAAACGGGTGATCTTCCTGCATGGACGCGCCTGCAAGGGCCCAACCAATGGCCCGAAGCCCTGCCAGGACTCAAGGCCACGCTGCTGGACTGGCAGGACACCCTCACGGTCGCGGCCCGTCAACTGCTGCGGGCCCTGGCCTTGGCGCTGGGGCAGCCGGAGAACCGGTTCGACGATGCCTTTGCGCACACACCGGTTCAGCACCTGAAGATCATCCGTTACCCCGGGCGGACCGATGCCGAGTCGCGCCAGGGCGTGGGCCCACACAAGGACGCGGGCTGCCTCACGCTGCTGTTGCAGGACACGCAAGCCGGCCTGCAGGTGCTGGACCGCGAGAGCCCTGGGGGCGAAAGCTGGGTCGACGCACCGCCTGTACCAGGTACCGTCATCATCAACATCGGCGAGGTGCTGGAGATCCTTTCCAACGGCTACCTTCGGGCCAACATCCACCGGGTGGTGAGCCCGCCATCGACCACCGATCGGATTTCGGTGGCTTTCTTCCTGAGTCCGCGCCTGGAAGCGGAATTGCCAGAATTGGAGTTGCCGCCTGCATTGGCAAAGCAGGCCCGCGGGGTCGATCGGGATCCTCGCAACCCGCTGATTCCGCACACAGGACAGAACCTCCTCAAGGGTCGACTGCGCTCGCACCCTGAGGTCGCCGATCGTTTCTATGCGGACGTACTGGCGGCACACGGCCTGCGGCACGGCGCATCGGCCGAGGCCTACTGAGGAGGATGCCCTTCAGTCCAGTCCCAACACCCGGCGCGCGTTCAGGTGGAAGAAACGATCCAGCACGGCGCTTGAAAAGCCCAATCGCTGGGCGTCCTCGATGCTCTGGCCAATGGGCCGGAACGGGTAGGACGAGCCGAACAGCACCTGATCGGACAGGAAGGTATTGGCGGCCTTCACGACGACTTCGCTGCCAGCCAGGAACAGGTACATGTCCGGCACCAGGAACACGTTGGGGTGCCGGAACGCCACACCCACAAGTTGCTGCACGTTGGGGTAGTAGCCGTGGTAGGCCACGATGCGCAGCGTGGGGAAGTCGGTGGCCAGCGTCGCCAATGGGGCTGGGTCATTGAAACGGTGGTCCGGTGTGGTCGGGCCCGACATCAGAAACAACGGCTTGCCGAGTTCTACCAGCCGTTCGTAGACCGGATAGAAAACCCGATCATCCGGGTGCCGGGCCGGTTTACCGAAGCCCGGCTCCAGGTTGATACCGGCTAGTCCTAGCTGGTTGATGGCGCGGTCCACTTCGGCCAGCGTGCCGGTGCCCAGCAGGTCGGGGTCCACGGCGCCGATGCCAATCAGCGTGGGGTCGTGGCGCACGATGCCGTGGATCTGGTCGTTGGGCAGGTGTTGGGTGGGCGTGTGTCGGCCCACCACCACGGCATGCGCCAGACCCGCGTCGCGGATTTCGGCCAAGAAGCCCTCGTGCGTCTGCGAGCGGGCAAAGTGTTCGTCGTTGCCGCGTGTGCCCACGCGGCGGTTGAGCCAGCGAGCCACCTCGTAGCCCGGTGAACCGGTGTGGGCTCCGAAAAAATCATGCAGATAGGCGGGGCGGCAGCGGAGGTCGATGACGGTCATGCGGTTTGTTTCAAAGAGGTGGAGGAATCGGACGGGTTGCTTCGGCCATCGAAGGGACCACCCGTGACGGCCGTGCGCTGTGTCACCGGTTGCTTGCCCGGCAGCAGCGGAAACACCAGCTCTGCAAAGCGGATGGCTTCTTCCAGGTGCGGGTAGCCGGACAACACAAAGCTGTCCACCCCCAGGTCGGCGTACTCCTTCAGGCGTTGGGCCACGGTGTCGGGGTCTCCCACCAGCGCGGTGCCCGCTCCCCCGCGGACCAGTCCCACGCCAGCCCACAGGTTGGGGCTGATCTCCAGCTTGTCCCGCCGCCCACCGTGCAGCTGCACCAGGCGCTGCTGGCCCACCGAATCCATGCGTGCAAAGTTGTCTTGCGCCTGGCGAATGTCTTCGTCGGTCAGCTTGCTGATCAGGCGGTCGGCGGCGGCCCAGGCCTCGGCCTCGGTCTCGCGCACGATGACCTGCAGCCGCACACCGAAACGCACGGTGCGCCCGTGACGGGCCGCACGCTCGCGCACATCGGCGATCTTTTCTGCCACGGCAGCTGGGGGCTCGCCCCAGCTGAGGTAGGCGTCCACGTGTTTGGCCGCCAGCTCATGTGCAGCAGGTGAAGAGCCACCGAAGTACAGCGGCGGATGGGGCTTGGCGTGCCGTTCGATGAAATTTTGTGCCCCTTGCACGTGGATGTGCTGCCCTTTGAAATCGACTTTCTCGCCCTGCAGCAGCCGACGCCACACGGTCAGGAACTCCTCGGCTGCCGCGTAGCGATCGTCGTGAGAAAGGAACACACCGTCTGCAGCCAGCTCCACCGGGTCGCCACCGGGCACCACGTTGAGCAGCAGCCGCCCGCCCAGTGCCTCGTCCAGCGCGGCGGCCTGGCGTGCGGTGGCGGTGGGCCCGGCCACGGATGTGCGCAGGGCCACCAGCAACTTGATGCGTTGGGTGACGGGGGCCAGGCTGGCAGCGGTCACCCAGGGGTCCAGGCACGTGCTGCCAGTGGGGATCAGCAGCCCGTCGTAACCCAACGATTCGGCGGTGACGGCGATGCGCCGCATGTACTCGTTGGTGGCGGGGCGTCCGAAATCGGACGTGCCCAGGTAGCGCGTGTCGCCAGCAGTGGGCAGGAACCAGAAGATGTCGAGGCTCATGGGGAGGTGCGCCGGTGAGGGCGTTCAGCGTTCAGGAGTAGGAAGTGGGTTCGGGGTGGCGGCCGGTCAGTGCATGGCGGCCCAGGTCGCGTAACTTGTAGTCCACCGGGTCGTGCAGTGTGTGCACCCGGGCGTTGCGCCAGAAGCGGTCCAGCCCCAGGTGGGTGGCGGTGGCGCCCGGCCCGGTCAGCTCGAAGACTTGCGAGGCGATTTCCAGCGCCGCCTTGTGGGCCACCACCTTGGCTTCGGCCACGGCCAGGGCCACCTCTCCGCGTTCAGCCGGTGTGATGGCGTCGCCAAGCGCCAGGGCCTGGTCGATGCGTTCGGCTGCCAGGTCGGCCAGTACCTCGGCAGGTCGAAGCAGCACGCGCAACTGCCCATAGCGCTGCTGCACGTAGGGGTCGTCCACCGCACGGTCCACGCCCGAGGCGAAGAAGGGGCGGCTGCGCTCTCGCGTGTGGTGCAGCCCCTGCTGCAACGCACCCTGCGCGATGCCCACGTACAGGTTGGTCAGGATCAGCTGGGCCAGCTGCGGGCGCAGCGTGGCGCGGGTGGACGGAGCGGTGCCCGGGCGCACCAGGACCTCGTGCGCGTACACCGTCACCCTGTCGAAGGCGACGGTGCCGCTGTCGGTCTGGCGTTGACCAAAGGCGTCCCAGTCCTCCAGCACCGACACCCCGGTGCGAAACGCAGGAACGACGCCGATCAACAGGCTCTGCGTGGGCTCATGCCAGGCCGAGAACGTCAGCCTGTCGGCCCCCACCGAGCCTGAGCAATAGCTTTTTGGCCCTTGGATGCGGAAGTGCTCGCCGTCTTCAATTGCTTGGGTGCGCCGATCATTGGGATTGAGGGCGTTGCCCCAGAACAGGTTCTGGGCCACCGTGGATGCCAGCAGATCGGCGTGTTGGTCGGGGCGGCCGTACAGCAGGATGGTGACCACCTGCAGGTGGTGGAAAGCGTAGACGTGGGCCAGCGCGCTGTCGGCTTGGGCTAGCCGCCGCAGCGTGCGGTAGAACTCGGCCCACGGGCGTTCCAGTCCACCGAAGCGGGCAGGGATGGTCAGGTTGAGCAGCCCGCTGGCACGAATCAGTTCGCGTTCGGTTCGGGCGTGCCCACCGGTTCGGTCTCGGGCTGCAGCACTGAGTTCCAGTGTCCGGGCCAGGCGATCTGCCTCTGCCAAGGCATCGAAAGGGGCAGGGGCCAGAACAGCTGGGTCCAGTAAGGGTTGGGGATGAGTCATGCGGCTCCTCTTGCACGCAGACGACGGACCCACAGGTCGCCACCCCACTGCACTAGACTGACCAGCGCAATCAGGACCACGATCACAGCCACCATCACGGTGGTGTCAAAGCGTTGGTAACCGTAACGGATGGCCAGGTCACCCAGACCCCCTGCGCCCACCGCGCCGGCCATGGCAGACGCACCGATCATGGACACCACGGTGATGGTGAACCCGCCAACGATGCCGGGCAAAGCCTCTGGCAGCAGCACGTGTCGCACGATGTGCCAGCGTCTGCATCCCATGGCCTGTGCGGCCTCGATGAGGCCGCTGTCCACTTCGCGCAGGCTCACCTCTGCGATGCGGGCGAAAAACGGCGTGGCGCTGATGGACAAGGGCACCACAGCGGCCCAGATGCCGATGGTGGTGCCGGTGATCAGGCGGGTCAACGGAATCAACGCCACCAGCAGCACGATGAATGGCGTTGCGCGGAACGCGTTGACTATGCTGCCTGCGGTGCGGTTGAAGCGGGGAGAGGCAAAGATGCCGCCAGGTGTCGTGAGCACCAGCAAGACGGCCAGCGGAATGCCTGCCAGCAGGGCAATGCCAGCCGACACGCTCACCATCGTGAGTGTGTCCAGTAGCGCTTGCCACAGGCGTTCAACGATGATGGGGGACATGGCCCAGCTCCTTGGCTCGGTGGCACAGTTGTTGTCGAACAAGGGCGGTCGGTGTAACCGTGCTGTGGGTGGCGATCAGCAGCCGTCCGTGGCTGTGCCCCTGGATGCGGTCAATGCCACCATGCAGCAGTTCGACCGGGCCACCGAGCGCAGATGCCAGCCGTCCCAGGTCAGGTTGGATGCCGCCATTCCCGGTGAAGGTGAGTTCAATCACCCGTCGATGCGGGGCAGCGCCCACAGGCGTGGCGACTAGTTGCTGTCGGAGGTCGTCGGGCACATCGTGCTCGACGGTTCGCAACAAGGCGCGTGTGGCGTCATGCTGCGGCTCGCCAAACACCTTCCAGACGGGGCCCGCCTCGGCGATTTCGCCCTTTTCGAGCACCACCACCTGATCGCAGATTTCGCGGATCACGCTCATTTCATGCGTGATTAGCACAATGGTCAGGCCCAGCTTGCGGTTGATGTCGCGCAGGAGCGCCAGGATGGATTGCGTGGTCTCCGGGTCCAGTGCCGAGGTGGCTTCGTCGCAGAGCAGGATCTCGGGGTGGTGTACCAGTGCCCGGGCGATGCCGACGCGCTGTTTCTGGCCGCCAGACAACCGACCCGGGTAGGCGTGATGTTTGCTTTCCAGCCCCACCAAAGCCAATAGCTCGGTGACTCGTTGACGCACCTCTTCAGGTCGGACACCCGCCACCCTCAGGGGCAGCGCCACGTTGTCGAACACTGTCTTGGCCGACAGCAGGTTGAAGTGCTGGAAGATCATGCCGATGCGCCTTCGCAGGTTCACCAAACCCTCTCCGTCCAGTTCGGAAATGTCCTGCTCATCGACCCGCACACGGCCCGCAGTAGGTTCCTCCAGCCGGTTGATGGTGCGTAGCAGGCTGGACTTGCCCGCACCGCTGCGACCGATGATCCCAAAGATGCTGCCCGCAGGCACATCGAGGCTGATGGTCTTCAGGGCGTGAACCGGCCCTGCGGTGGTCTGGTAGACCTTTTCCACGGTTTCGAATCTGACCGCTCCGCCATCGCGCGGGCAATCGGGTGCGGCAGCAGATCCTTTCCGGGAAGACAAGGGGGAGGGGTTCGCGCCGCCGGAGTCCTGTGAAAAAAAGAAGGAACGCAGGGGTAGTAAAGCAGACATGATGGTTTCCTCAGCCCTTGGACAACCAGGGCAATGAATACAGGCGGGGATTGCCGGCATAGGACTTCAGGAGCTGCTCGCGCACGGTGGCCGAGTCCTGGTACAGGCGGATGAACCGCAGCACCCTGGCGTTGGCCGTGTTGTCGGTGCGGGTCACGAAGCGGATGGCGTAGTACTCGTCCCCCAGCCCCGAGAACAGCAGGGCCGAGCCCGCCACTTCGGACTTGCCTGCATTCACAAAGTGGGCGGGGTAGCCCTGCGCGAGGTCCAGGTCATCAATGGCCCGCACTAGCTGGGGTCCCTCAACCTCCACGAACTTGAACTTCTTGGGGTTGGCCACGATGTCGTTGACGGTGCCCCGAGCGCCCACACCTTCCTTGAGTTTGATGAGGCCCGCCTGCTGGATCAGCAGCAATCCGCGACCCTGATTGACAGGGTCGTTGGCCACGCCGATCTTGGCACCCTCTTTCAGGTCGTCGAGGCGTTTGACCTTGTAGGAATAGAGCCCGATGTTGGGCAGTACACCCACTGCCACGCTCTGCAGTTTCCAACCCCGCTCTTTGGTGGCGTTGTCCAGGAACGCTTGGTGCTGGAAGTAGTTGACGTCGATGTCACCACTGGCCAAAGCCGCATTGGGCGTGGTCCAGTCGGTGAATTCGATCACCTTCACGTCCAGCCCCTGCTTGCGGGCCTCCAGCGCGGCCACGTTGACCGAATCGGCCAGTGCGCCAGGGGTGACGCCGATCTTCAGCGTCTGGGCTTGAGCCCAAAGGGTGGATGTGGCCAGGAACAGGGCGGCCAGTGTGTGTCGAATGGGGTTCATGGTGTGCTCCGTTCGCTCAGGTGGCGCTCACTTGGTTGCCCAGGCCAGCGTGTAAAGCTTGCTGTCACCCCCGAAGGACTTGTGTGCCTGGTCTTTCACCGCCTGGGAGGTTTGGAAGATCTGCACAAACTGCTTGACCTTCGGGGCGTTGGCGTTGTCCTTGCGAGCGACAAAGCGGATGGCGAAATAGACGTCCGAAGCGCCCGTGTACAGGAGCCCTGAGCTGGCCAACTGTGGCTTGCCAGCCGACACGTAGTGAGCAGGAATGCCTTGCGCCAGATCCACGTCGTCGATGGCTCGCACCAGTTGCGGCCCTTCGATCTCGATGAGCTTCAGTTTCTTGGGGTTGGCCACGATGTCGTTGACCGTGCCACGCACACCCACGCCATCCTTGAGCTTGATCAGCCCGGCTTTTTCCAGCAGCGCGAGGCCCCGGCCTTGGTTGACGGGGTCGTTGGCCACGGCCACGCTGGCACCGTCCTTCAACTCACTGAGCGACTTGATGCGCTGGGAAAACAGCCCGATGTTGGGCAGCACGCCCACGCCCACCACCTCGAACTTGTAACCCCGTTGCTTGATGGCGTTGTCCAGAAAGGCCTGGTGTTGGAAGTAGTTCAGATCCAGGTCACCGTTGGCCAGGGCTTCGTTGGGGGTGGTCCAGTCGGTGAACTCAATCACCTTCACATCCAGGCCTTGCTTCTTGGCATCGGCCACGGCGGCATGCAGTGCGTCGGCGTGCACACCGGCCGATGCGCCAATGCGAAGTGTTTGTGCCTGAACGGCTGTGAAGGTCAGCAGGCTGACCAAAAGCGTGGAAGCGAAGCGGGTGAGGGTCATGCGTAAATCTCCATGTGGTCGGTTGAGGAAAGGGTCAAGCCAGTTCGCGGTGGCTGGCGGCGGGGTGACGTTCGGGCAGGCGATCCCCCGCGCCGAACAACTTGTGGCGCAGGCTGCCTTCGGCGTAGGTGGTTTTGTGGAGACCGCGGTTCTGCAACTCGGGGATGACGATGTCGATGAAGTCCTCAAAGCTCTCGGGCACCACCGTGCGGGTCAGGTTGAAGCCATCGACGCCGGTGTCGTCCACCCAGGATTGGAGGGTGTCGGCCACCTGCACTGCATCGCCCACGATGGCGGGGTAGCGCCCGCCCAGGGCGTACTGCTCCAGCAGGCGACGGCGGGTCCAGCCCAAGCGTTTGGCAGTGGCCACGGCCGACTGGATGGAGTTGGTTTCACCGTAGGGAACCGGTTCGTCCAGGTCGTATTGCGAGAAGTCGATACCCGTGCTGGCCGAGAAGTGCGCCAGGCCGCCCTCGGGGCTGGCGTAGCGCCGGTATTCCTCGTCCTTGGCCCGGGCTTCGGCCTCGGTGCGGCCGGGCACCACGCTGATCCCCAGCACAATCTTGATGTCGTCGGGCTGTCGACCCGCATCCACCGCGGCCTGGCGCAGGGCCTGTACGCTCTCACGCACCAGAGCCTTGTTGTTACCGGTCACAAACACCGCTTCCGCGTGGCGGGCGGCAAAAGCGCGACCTCGGTCCGACGTCCCCGCCTGGTACAGCACCGGGGTGCGCTGACGCGACGGCTCGGTCAGGTTCACACCGTCCACCTGGTAGTGGCGCCCGTGGTGGCGCACCGGGCGAACGCTGGCAGGGTCGGTGTAGACGCGTGCGGTTTTGTCCTTGCGAACAGCTCCATCACGCCAACTGCCTTCCAGCAGCTTGTAGAACACCGCCAGGAACTCCTCGGCCTGGTCGTAGCGCTCGTCGTGCCGAATCTGCTGCGACAGGCCGATGGCCCGTGCGGCGCTGTCCAGGTAGCCAGTGACGATGTTCCAGCCGATGCGGCCCTCGGTCAGGTGGTCCAGCGTGCCGAAGCGCCGTGCCAGCAAGTAAGGGTGCTCCGTGGTGGGATTGACGGTGACGCCAAAACCCAGGTGTCGCGTCACACCCGCCATGGCCGACACCAGCAGGATGGGGTCGTTCACCGGCAGTTGGATGGCTTCGCGCAGCGTCAGGTCCAGGCTGGCCTGATAGACGTCGTACACGCCGACGATGTCTGCGATGAACAGACCGTCAAACAGACCACGTTCCAGCGTCTGTGCGAGATCGGTCCAGTAGGG
>JAEWVY010000287.1 GCA_023396625.1 Pseudomonadota bacterium
GGCCGAACCCATGGACGCGCCGGCCGAAGCGCCGCCGGGGCACGACGCGACCGACGTGATGGCCGCGCTGCTGGCAGCGACCGGCCTGAAGGGCGACGACTTGGAGCCGACCGAGCGCTTTGTGGCCTGGTTCCGCACGCCCGACGGCCAGCCGCTGCGCGTGCACCTGCTGCGCTTCACCACCCCCGACGCGCCCAAACCCGCCATCGAGGCACTAGGTGGCCGCTTCATGGCCATGAGCCAGCTGCGCGGGGCGGACATGAAGGAGCTTCTCCTTCTTCGCCAAGCCTTCGGCCTCTTTGGCCACGGCTGATCAACCAATGAGCGCCACCGCCTTTATCTGCGCCCACACGGCCTGACCGGGTTGCAGCTTCAACGCGGCGGCCGAACGCCACGTGAGCCGCGCCAGCAACGACGACGAGCCGCTGCCCACTTTCAGGCGGCACAACGCCAGCGCGGGGTGGGCTTCGTCTGCGATCTGGTCCACCACGACTGGCAGGCTGTTGAGCAGGCTGGTGTCGGCTGACGGGGACAGCGCCAGGCTCACGTCGCGCGCCAGGATGCGGATGCGCACCGGAGCGCCCTTCTCATGTCCGCCGTCGCGCACCCACAGGCAGCCGCCCGGGAAGGCCACACGTGTCAGGTGCCACTGCACATCACGCTCCACCACCACGCCGTCGAGCACCACGCCCGCGTCTTCACCCAGGTGAATGGGCAGGTCCACGCGCGCGAGCACCTCGGCCAGCGGGCCGGCGGTCACCGCGCGGCCCGCTTCCATGGCCACGATGTGGTGGGCCAGCCGCGCCACCTCGTCGGGCGCGTGGCTCACATAGACCACGGGGATGTCCAGTTCGTGCGTGAGCCGCTCCAGGTAAGGCATGAGCTCGTGCTTGCGCGCCAGGTCCAGCGCGGCCATGGGCTCGTCCATCAGCAGCAGCTGCGGGCCGGTGAGCAGGGCGCGCGCGATGGCGATACGCTGGCGCTCGCCGCCCGACAGACCGTCGGTGCGCCGGTCCATCAGGTGACCGATGCCCAGCAATTCGATGGCGCGTTCGCGCGCCACGCGCTGCTCGGCGTCGCCCCCGCGTCGGCGGCCGTAGTCCAGATTGGCTTGCACGCTCAGGTGCGCAAACAGCGCCGGCTCCTGGAACACGTAGCCCAGCGCGCGGCGGTGTGTGGGCAGGCTGTGGGTGCCGTCCTGCCAGACGGCGCCGTTGACCACGCAGCGCCCTTGCGGTGCGGCGTTGAGGCCGGCGATGCAGCGCAGCAGCGTGGACTTGCCGCAGCCCGAGGGGCCGAACAGCGCGCTCACGCCCTGGCCCGGCAGCTGCAGATCCACGTCGAGCGTGAAGCCGGGGAAATCCTGCCGGAAACGGATGTCCAGGGTCATGAACAACGCTTTCCCTGCAGGCTGTTGAGCGCCAGCAGCACCGCGAACGAAAACACCAGCATGCCGCCGGCCAGCCAGTGGGCGTTGGTGTAGTCCATCGCCTCCACGTGGTTGTAGATGGCCATGGAGAGCACCTGCGTCTTGCCCGGGATGTTACCGCCGATCATGAGCACCACGCCGAACTCGCCCACGGTGTGCGCAAAGCCCAGCACCGTGGCGGTGAGCAGACCCGGCCGCGCCAGCGGCAGCGCCACGGTGAAGAACGCGTCCCACGGCGAAGCGCGCAAGGTGGCGGCCGCTTCCATGGGCGCGCGGCCGATGGCGGCAAAGGCCTGCTGCAGCGGCTGCACCACAAAGGGCGTGGAATACAGACAGGACGCGACCACCAGACCGGCAAAGGTGAAGGGCAGCAGGCCCAGGCCCAGCGCCTGCGTGAGCCGGCCCACCGGGCCGTTCGGCCCCATGAGCACCAGCAGGTAGAAGCCCAGCACGGCCGGTGGCAGCACCAGCGGCAGCGTCACCACCGACCCCACCAACCCCTTGAGGCGCGAGTTCGTGCGCGCCAGCCACCAGGCCACCGGCGTGCCCAGCAACAGCAGCAGCACGGTCGTCAGCGCCGCAAGCTTGACGGTGAGCCAGACGGCGGCGAGGTCCTGGGGCGAGAGCATGGGCTGGCTCCTCAGCGGCGGATGAAATCCACCTGCACGTCGCGCGGCGGCGCGGTGAACGGGGCGGAGGTCACCAGCAGGTCGGCACCGGCGGCCACGTAGGCGGCGGCGTTGTCGGCCCGCACACCACCGGCGGCGGCCAGCAGCGGCGGCGTCAGCAGCGCGCCGATGGCGGCGCGGCATTCGGCCACCGCAGCCGGGCTGAACTTTTCCAGTTGCAGCACGTCCGCGCCGGCCTGGGCCCAGACCAGTGCCTCGGCCACGTCGCCCACCTCGATCACAGTCTTCTTCTCGGGCTGGGTGCGCCGCAGCCGCGCCACCGTCAGCGCGGGCACTTCGTCCAGGAACCGCCGGTGTTCGGCAAACACCAGCAGTGTCTCCGACAGGCCGAGCCGGTGCATCACCGCGCCACCGGCCTTGACCGCTTTCACCGACAACGCCTTGGTGCCTGGCACGTTCTTGCGCGTGCAGGCCACGGCCACATCCCCAGCCTGGGCCACGATGGCGGCCGCAGCCGTGGCGATGCCGCTCGCCCATTCGACCAGAGTCTGCGCGGTTTTCCAGGCGCGGTGCAACTGGGCGGCTGAGCCTTCGGTCACCAGCAGTTGCCCGCCAGCGCCCACCTCGCTGCCAGAGTCCATCCGCCAGGGCACGCAGGCCCCTGCGAGTTCAAACAGACGCGCCGCCTCTTCCATGCCGCAGACCACCATGGCCCCGCGCGCGCTGAAGTCCAGCCGCCCAGCGGCCGCACCGATGGCCAGGCTTTCGGTGGTCAGGTCGCCGCAAGGCACATCGTCCTGCAGCAGGCGGTACAGCTCCTCGTCACCCAGGGCTCGTGGCATCACGCTCACTTGCCCAGTTCGTAGCCGTAGGACTTGATCACCGCCTGTGCCTTGGCACTTTGCAGGTACTTGAGCAGCGCGACCGGGCCGGGCTTGCCCTGGCCGGCGTTGAGCAGCACCGCGTCCTGGCGGATGGTGGTGTATAGATCGGCCGGCACGATCCAGGCCGAGCCGGCCACCTGGCCGTCCTTGAGCACCTGCGACAGCGCCACGAAGCCCAGCTGCGCGTTGCCGCTGGCCACGAACTGGTAGGCCTGGGCGATGGTCTCGCCGGTCACGAGCTTGGACGCGACGGCGTCGTACACGCCGAGCTTCTTCATCGCCTCGACCCCGGCGGCGCCGTAGGGCGCGAGCCTGGGGTCGGCGATGGCGATGCGCTCGAAGGCCGCACCCTTGAGCACGGCGCCCTTGTCGTCCACCACGCCCGGCTTGGCCGACCACAGCACCAGCTTGCCGATAGCGTAGCTGAAGGGGCTGCCAGCCACGGCGGCGTTTTCCTTCACGAGCTTGGCCGGGGTTTCGTCATCGGCCGCCAGCAGCACCTCGAAAGGCGCGCCGTTCTTGATCTGTGCGTAGAACTTGCCGGTGGAGCCGAAAGAGGCCACGAGCTTGTGCCCTGTCTCTTTCTCGAACTCGGCAGCAATCTTGTTGAACGGTGCGGTGAAGTTGGCGGCCACGGCCACCAGCACCTCGTCAGCGCGCGCAGCCGCGGCCACCAGCAGCAAGCCGGCGAGCAGCGACGAAACAGAGGACTTGATGGTCATGGGAACACTCCTTGGATAAAAGAAAGAACTCAATGGCGGGAAAACAGGTCGCGCACCTTGCACAGCGCGGTGGTGACGTCGAAGCGGGTGTCGGGCAGGGCCTCGCCGGCCAGCACCTTCTGCAGCGCGGCACGCGGGTCGGTCTCGCCGGTCAGCAGCACCTCGGCGCCCCAGGTCTTCATGTGGCGCAGGAAGCCGTCGCCCGCGCTGCCCGCGATCAGCACCTGCACGCCGTGCAGCGGGTGCGGCCCGTCGTCCTTGAAGTAGTGGGGCAGTTGTTCCTTGCTGAGCGTGATGCGCTGCGGCTCGGGCAGCGGCGCATCGGGCAGGCAATCGAACAGCAGCCATTCGCGGGTCTGACCGGCATGGCCGCTGAGCTGGGTCCAGTCCTTGTGGGTGGCGATGGCGACTTTCATGGTGTACTTTCGGTGAAGGGCATCAGTCGGTGGCGACGAGGAACACGCTGGAGGCCTTGAAGATCGCGGTCACCGGCTGGCCCTTGGCCAGGCCTAGGCGCTGCACGCTCTGGTCGGTGACCACGGCGGTCAGCACGTGGTGGCTGCCCGGCAGGGCCAGGGTCACCTCGGTGTTGACCGGCCCGTGATGGATGGCCTGCACCACGCCATGGAACTGGTTGCGCGCCGAGACTTGCACCGCCTCGTCGCCCACCATGAGCACGATGGACGAGGCCTTGACGAAGGCCATCACCTCCCGGCCCTCGGCAAGGCCTAGGTTCTGCACCGACTCGTTGGTGACGATGGCAGTCAGTTCGAGGGATGGTCCGAGGCGCAGCGTGACTTCGCTCTCCACCGGGCCGCTGCGGATCGCGCCGATCGGGCCGCCGAACTGGTTGCGGGCGCTGGTTTTCATGGAGAGCTTTCTCAGGACCTGCCGGAACTCGGCAACATCGGGGGCACCAGCCTGCGTGAGCCGGCTGCTCAGGCGCGCCAGCGCCGCCTGCGACTCCTGCTCCAGCGCGCGATAGAAGGCGATCAGGCGGCGGCCGAAGTCGGTCAGCTCGGTGCCGCCGCCGTGGCGGCCGCCGGTGACCCGCAGCACCAGCGGCTCGGGCGCGACGTTGTTCATGTCGTCCACCGCATCCCACGCGGCCTTGTAGGCCATGGGCACGGCCTTGGCCGCCTGCAGGATGGAGCCGTGCCGGGAAATCGCTTCGAGCAGGCGGATGCGCTTGTCGCCCAGGAAGCTGCCCAGGTCGGTGTCGATAACCAGCTTGCCAGTGAGCACGGGAGACGCGGCGTTCATGTGGGCCGCCTCCGGGCTGTTAGCAAACTGACGCAGCGCACCCAAAAGCGGCGCTGTGCTTGAAAAAACCCAACGCCCTCCCACAGAATTCCATCCATCACCACTTCGGGCGTCCAGCCCAGCATGAAAGGAAGCTCCCCATGGCCATCAGCGCACGCAATGTATTCAAGGGTTCGGTCGTGTCCATCCAGGAAGGCCCGATCCACGCCGAAGTGGTGGTCACCACCGCGGGCGGCGACAGCATCGTGGCCACTCTCACCGGAGTGAGCGTCAAGACCCTGGGCCTGAAGGTCGGCAGCCCGGCCGTGGCCGTGATCAAGGCGCCGTCGGTCCTCCTCATGAGCGGCACACCCGAGTACCGCTTCAGCGCCCGCAACCAACTCAAGGGCACGGTCAGCGCAATCCACGCCGGCGCCATCAACAGCCAGGTCACGCTCACGCTGGCCGGTGGTTCCAAGGTCCAGGCCGTGGTCACCAACGACGCCGTCTCGGCGCTGGGCCTGAAGACGGGAGAAACCGCCATCGCCCTTTTCAAGGCGAGTCAGGTGCTGGTCGGCGTGCCGGTCTGATGCCATGGTCGTCTCCCGTCAGCACCGACATGCGGCCAGGGCGGGGTGGCGCACGCGCGCCAGCACCCAGTTGAAGGGATAGCGGCGCGGTTGCGCCTTTTCCGTGCGACGGTTCACCATGCGGATCGACAGCGGTTCGGCCCAGTCCCAGTAGGCTTCGCGGGCCGCTGCCTGCAGGCGCGAGGCATCGAGAGCCCTCGCCAATTCAAACAGCCAGGTCTCGCGCCCTGCTTCGTCGATAGTGAAAGCGAAGTGGCGGCTGCGCATGCAGCCCTCACCCGCCTGCTCGGTGTAGCGCGTCGAGCCACCGCAGCTTTCGACCACGAAGTCGGCGATGCGTTCGACCATGGCCTCGAAGCGCTGCGGGTCGCTGCTCAGCAGACCGCCGATGGCGCTGCCGCGCAGGAGCCGGTGGTGGTGCCGCACCAAGTCGCGCAAGGCGTCCTCGCCGGACTGGAGCAGCAGATCTGGAGACGGGAACTGCACTTCTGGAAACTCCAGATCGTGCGTGGCTGCGGCCGTCTTGCCGGCCCAGGGCGAGCTGCTGGCAGCAGGCTGACAGGCCTTGCTGTCAAGGGCAGGTGCGGCGCTCATCGCGGCATGCTCCTGCACAGCGACAGCCGGGGCACCGGCGCCGCGCGTTCGACATCGCCTATCACCTGGTGGCTGGTCAGCCAGCGGTGGTCGGGCAAGCGCCAAGCGGTCACAGTCTCCACGTAGACGGGCGTTTCGTAATAGATCTCGTCGTCTTCCGAACGCAGTGCCGTCTGCACATGGCGGAACGCGCAGAAGCAGGCTTCGCCGTTGGCGTCGAGCCCCAGGCTGCGGTCGGCCACGATCTCGCCGTCGCGCTGGATCGCAAAGCTCACCGGCGGCTCGACCAGCCCGGCCAAGTCGGCGGGCAGTTCGTCCATCCACGCCACCGGTGCCTTGCGCCGCTCGGGGCAGGCGTTGATCACATGGCTATACAACGGCTGAAACATGACACCTCCCGAAGGCAAACGAACAAACGCTGTATCAATCCCTACACAACGGACACCGCGTCCATTCCTTGGCCACCTACTGCAAAAGGCAGGCCAGCCCCGGCCGCGCGGATCAGCCTGGTCGCATCACGAACAAGGCGGGCTGGCTCTGGCGATAGACGCGCAGCCACAGCAGCGTGGCCGGCACCAGGGAAGTCACCGCAAACCAGAGCGCCTCGTCAACGTCTTCGCCGTGATCGGCCTGCAGACGCAGGCTCATCGATCGCCAACCGTCCCCATCGAGCTCGGGCATGTCCTCCCGCGCCGACGGTGGCACCGACACCGCGCCACGGGCCAGCACGCGCAAATGCCGCAGCAGCTCGGCCCGCGTCAGGCGCGAGCGGCGCAGGTCGACTTCGTCCAGGCCCTCGGCCAGCGTCACCACCGCCAGGCCCGACTGCTCGACCAGGCCAAGCAGCGCGCTGGTGGCGATGCCGGTCATCGGTGATCCTTCCGTGCGGCGCTCATGCGGCTTCGTGTTCGGGCCTCGCCGCCAGCAGGCGCGCATTGAGTTCGAGCGCGAACTCGCGCCAGGCGGCGGCGAGGTCGCGCGTGATCGCCTGGAGCAGCTCGGCATCGGGCCGGCGGTCCTGCGGAAAATTCGACAGGGCGCACGAGCTGCCGTTGTGGGCCAGCGCCTCGTCGAGCAAGGCCTTGTTCCAGCCGTCAAACGCCTTGAGCAGCGCCGGGGTGAGCGCATGGCGGCCCTGCTCAGCGTGTTGCGGACCAAACCACGGCGCCAGCGCGTCGAGCCCGGCCAGCGCCTCGCTGTAGGTCTGGTCAGCGGCGGCGAGCAGCGCGCGTTGCGTGAGTTGTTCGTGCTGTTGGGCTG
>JAEWVY010000178.1 GCA_023396625.1 Pseudomonadota bacterium
GTGTTCGACGCCGAGGCGGGCATTGCGCTGGACAAGACCTTCGTGAAGGTGGTGGCCTGGTACGACAACGAGTGGGGCTATTCCAACAAGTGCCTGGAGATGGCGCGCGTGGTGGCCAAGTAAGCGCCTTTCGCTTTCAGCGACAACGCGCCCCCTGGGCGCGTTTTTTTTGGATGCCGTCCTCCGCGCGGCTTATTTCCGCAAGGCGGTCTTCCAGTCGCGGAACACGTCCAGGTCGACGCCATCGGGATAGTTCAGCAGGCCGGGCGTGTGGCCCTTGCGGCCCTTTTCGCCGTATTGCCAGATGATGGCCTTGGTCTTGCGGTCGACCACGATCACGCGGTCGTTCAGGTCATCGACGATCAGCACGTCCCCCGTGTCGGGCAGTTCGCGCGCGATCGACGGGTGATCCAGCGCGCCCTCGCCGTCCTTCACGAAATAGTCCCAGGCCACCTTGCGGGTGGCGGGGTCGAAGATCGTCACCCGCCCGGGCTTGGAGAAGTCCGCCACGATCACCTGCCTGCCGTCCACCGTGGGGAAGGCGTCCGACGGGTAGCGCATGTTCGGTGCCTTCACGCTCCACAGCACCTTCCCCTCGCGCGTGATGCGCGAGATCCATGCGTCGGTGATCTCGGAGACGAGAATGTCGCCATTTTCCAGCGGCGTGGCCCCGTTGGGCCAGGCCAGCAGCCGGGGCGGATCGTGGCGGCACTGGCCCTCCCGGCCCCACTGGGTGTCGATCTTGTTCGTCTTGGGGTCGATGATCAGCACCCGGCAGTTGCGGATGTCGGCGGTCAGGAACTTGCCGTCTTCCAGCAGGTGCGCGTCATCCGGGTAGTTGAGCAGCCCCTCGCCCTTGCCCCGCGTGTCGGGCACGCCCCAGGTCCAGACCACGGCGCGCGTTTCATAGTCGACGATATGGAGGTCGTAGTTGTCCTCTTCGCTGACGGCCAGTCGCTTGCCGTCCGACGAGAAATTCACGTCTTCGTTGCCACGGTAGAGCTTCAGGCTGGGCGAAGGCAGTTCCCACACAATGCGCTTGTCCGGCGCCACCTCGATCAGGCGGTTGTTGCGCCGGTCGGCAATCACGATCGGGTAAGGCAGCGGCTTGCCCCAGGACGCGACCGGCGCCTTGCGGCTGCCGGTCACAGGCGGGATCGGCGGCAGCACGGCGCCGCTGGAGACGATGCCCGCCCCCCTCATCTCGGGCGTGACTTTCACCTCGACGCCCGCCTTCGTCGGCGGGGGCGCCGCGCCAGGCCCGGCCGGAGAAGCGAAAACAGGGGTGGCCAAAGGCCAGGCCAGGGCCAGCAGGACCACGGCGCGAAGGCCTCCGGACAGGCCGGAGGGGCGGATCAACACACGACACATGACACACGTTCTCCCTGCCATGGAACCGTCCACGGCGCGGGCGGATTGTTCCAGACGGAGCGCGGCGAGCCCTTGACCTGCGACAAGTTTCAGGTCGACGCCCCCGAATCGATCTGGCCTGGCCGGCCAGGAGGTCAGTCGCTCTCTCGCACCACGCGCCCGTTGAGCGGCTGCACCGCGCGGGCGTTGTCGGCGAAACGCTGGCGGTATTGCGCCAGCTGTGCGGGCGACAGACTCGCCGGCTGCTTCAGCACGATCCACTCCACCCCCTCGGTGCAGGGCGGGGCCGTTTCGGAGCCGGTGTAGCGGTAGTAGCCGCGCTGCGCGGGCAGCAACGCGCTGGCGTCCACGGTAACGCCGGGCACGTCCTGATCGCCGCGGCCCCGCGCGGGGATGCGCGGCAGCAGGTCGGCCAGCAGAGGGTGCGCCACCGGCCCGGTCCGCCACAACACCACCACCACGAGCAATTGCCCCGACGGCCCCTTGTGCAGCAGGTGGGCGGCCATCGGGAAGGCTTCGCCGGCCAGCTTGTCGCCCGCCGGGGTGTGGAAATGGAACTGCCGCAGGGTGTACGACGTCTGCCCGATGCGCAGCGTGCTGCCCGGGCCGAAGCGCACGCGCACCGTGTGGCCGTCGTCGGCCAGCCGCAGCGGCGCGGCGTGGTAGTCGAACATGAGCGCGGGCAGGGCCTGGCGGCTGGTCACGCCGATATCCACCGGCGACTGGCGCCGTCCCTGGGCGCAGCGGTCCGCGCCCGTGGCCAGGGGGGTGAACTGCGCCAGGACCAGGGCCCACCCCAGCGCCGCACCGCGCCCGTGCATGCCCATCAAGCCTCTGGGCTCAAATGCTTGCCCACCAGGCCCGCCAGCTCGAACATCGTGACCTGCGGCTTGCCGAACACCGCGAGCAGCTTCGCATCGGCGTTGATGGCTCGCTTGTTGGCCGTGTCCTGCAGGCCCTGGGCCTTGATGTAGTCCCACAGTTTCTTGATGACCTCGGTGCGCGCCACGGCCTCGGGTCCGATCACCGCGGCCAGCGCCTGGCTGGGTCGCAGGCCGGCGGCGCGTTGGCGCGGGGCGGCGGGCGCCTTCTTGGCGGCGACCTTCTTGGCCGCGGCCTTGACCGGTTTTTTTACAGCTTTTTTGCCATTTCCCAGCACCACCTGGTCTTTGTTCGCTACTGACTTTGTAGCTGCCGTCTTGCGCGGCGGGAATTTGCTGGGTGCAAACTCGAAATTGACCTTGCCGGCGTCCTTGTCCCAGACCAGGAAGGCCTTGAAGGCGCGGCGCGTGCGCATGGAGATGAACTTGTCGAGCAGGTCGGTCTTGCCCGTGGTCAGCAGCTTGTGCATCTGCTCGCGCGCCACCGGCTGCTGCAGGATGATCTTGCCGCTCTTGAAATCGCAGCTCGGCGTGGGCTGCGCCAGCGTGGGCACGGATTTTTCGCACACGTAGCTGTTGCCGTGTTCGTGCACGGCGCCACCGCACTTGGGACACGTGCCCAGCGGTTCGCTCGCCCCGAAATCCACGAGTTCCCCGGTCTCGGCCGCGTCCTTGTCGTCACCGAAATCGAATTCGAGTTTCCAGTTCTTATCGTCATCGCTGTATTTCAGGACGATCTCGGCCGTGAATGGCCAGCCCGCCTTGGAGCGGAAGCCGTCGAGCGGGCCGATGCGCTTGTCCGCCAGCAGCTGCTCGGCCTCGGCGGCCTCGAAGGTGCGCCCCGCGGGCGACTTGCCGAACGAGAAGCCGCAGCCCTCGGACGCCGCCTCCTTGCCGGTGCAGCTGTAGCGGCGATAGTTTTCCTTCACCACGCCACCACAGTTCGGGCAGGGGGTGGCCAGTGTCGCGTAGTCGCCCGGCACCGTGTCGCGGTCGTACTCCTTGGCCTTGCGGACGATGCGCTCGGTCATCTCCGCGATCTGGCGCATGAACGCGTCGCGGCTGAGTCCGCCGTGCTCCATCTGCGCCAGCTTGTATTCCCATTCGCCCGTGAGTTCGGGCCGCGAAAGCTCCTCCACGCCCAGGCCCCGCAGCAGCGTCATGAGCTGGAAGGCCTTGGCCGCCGGAATCAGTTCGCGGCCTTCGCGCAGCATGTATTTCTCGCTGATCAGGCCTTCGATGATGGCCGCACGCGTGGCCGGCGTGCCCAGGCCTTTCTCCTGCATGGCCTCGCGCAGTTCGTCGTCGTCGACCAGCTTGCCCGCGCCTTCCATCGCGCCCAGCAGCGTCGCTTCGCTGTAGCGGGCCGGCGGCCGGGTTTTCAGGCCCCGGCTCTCCACCGTGTCGGCACGAACCCGTTCACCGGGCTTGACCGGGACCAGGTTCTGGCCTTTGTCACCGTCCTTCGCGTCGGCCACCTCGGCGGCGGCCTCCTTGCCGTAGATCGCCAGCCAGCCCGGCTTCACGAGCACCTTGCCCTCGGTCTTGAAGTGGTGGCTGGCGGCGGCCGCGTCGGGCGAAGCGACAGCAGACGCCGGAGGCACGGTCGTGATGCGCGTGGTCACGAGGTACTCGGCGCTGGGGAAGAACACCGCCATGAAACGGCGCACCACGAGGTCGTAGAGCTTCTGTTCGGCGTCGCTCAGGCCGCCCGGGGGCTGCAGCGTGGGAATGATGGCGAAGTGGTCGCTGACCTTGCTGTTGTCGAAGATGCGTTTGCTGGGCTTGACATAGCCGTGGTCCAGCGCCGCGCGCGCGTGGGGCGCCAGGTGGCGCATGCCACTGTCGGCGAGCATGCCGAAGGTCTGTTTCACCACGGGCAGGTAGTCCTCGGGCAGGTGGCGCGAGTCGGTCCGGGGATAGGTGAGCGCCTTGTGGCGCTCGTAGAGCGATTGCGCGAGGGCCAGCGTGGTCTTGGCGGAAAACCCGAACTTGCCGTTGGCCTCGCGCTGCAGGCTGGTCAGGTCGAACAGGCCCGGCGAGGCCTGCGTGGTGGGGCGGCTTTCCTCCGTCACACTGGCGGCCTTGCCACGCACCGCGTCGGCGATCGCCCGCGCCTCGCGTTCGCTCCAGACCCGGTCGGCTTTCTTCTCGCCATCCTCCGGGTCTTTCTTCCACTGCGGGTCGAACCATTTGGCGGCGTATTCACCCGCCTCGGCCAGGAAACTGGCGTGGATCTCCCAGTAGTCACGGCTGACGAACCGGCGGATCTGTTCCTCGCGCTCGACCACCACCGCCAGCGTGGGCGTCTGCACCCGGCCCACCGTGGTGAGGAAGAAGCCGCCATCACGCGAGTTGAAGGCGGTCATCGCCCGAGTGCCGTTGATGCCGACCAGCCAGTCGGCCTCGGAGCGGCTGCGCGCCGCGTCCGCCAGGCCCCGCATCTGCTGCTCGGTGCGCAGGCTGTCGAAGCCGTCACGGATGGCCTGCGGCGTCATGCTTTGCAGCCACAGACGCGCCACCGGCTTGCCCAGTGGCTTGGCCCCGCCGGCGTATTGTTCGATCAGGCGGAAGATCAATTCGCCCTCGCGCCCCGCGTCGCAGGCGTTGACGATCTGCGTCACGTCCTTGCGCTTGGCCTGCCGAACGATGGCGTTGAGCCGGGTCCGGGTCTTGTCGACGGGCTTGAGCTCGAAATACGGCGGGATCACCGGCAGATGGGCAAAACTCCACTTGCCGCGCTTGACGTCGAACTGCTCGGGCGCCTGGATCTCCAGCAGGTGGCCCACGGCGCTCGTGACCACGTAGCGGTCGTTCTCGAAATACTCGTCGTGCTTCTCGAACTTCCCCGCCACGGGCGTCAGCGCCCGCACGATGTCCTGCGCGACCGATGGCTTTTCTGCAATGACCAGGGTTTTCATCTAATTACAATCCGGTTGCCTTGCGCGCGCAAGCGCGCACCCACACGCGGGCGCCCGCGCGCCCATACGGATTCACCATACCAAATTTTCCGGCCGTGCCCCAACTCCCCGCCGCTTCACCACGTCGCAGAATCCAGACCCGCCGTTCCGGCGTGCACGGCAAAGGCGTATTCGCGCTGTGCGACATCGCGGCGGGTGAGACCCTCATCGAGTACGTCGGCGAAATCATCACCTGGGAGGAAGCGCAGGCCCGCCATCCCCACGACCCGTCGGATCCGAACCACACGTTCTACTTTCACATCGATGCCCAGCGCGTGATTGACGCGCTGCATGGCGGCAACAGCTCCCGCTGGATCAACCACAGCTGCGACCCCAACTGCGAAGCCGACGAGCAGGCCGGCCGCATCTTCATCAAGGCGCTGCGCGACATCCGGGCCGGCGAGGAACTGAGCTACGACTATGGCCTGATCGTCGATGAGCGTCTGACCCCGAGCCTGAAAGCCCAGTACCCCTGTTGGTGCGGCAGCCCCCAGTGCCGCGGCACCCTGCTCGCGCCCCGGCGGCGTGGGCGTCGCTGAAAAGAGCCGCGCGCGACCATGACCGCCCCCATGTCCTGGCCCGCCGAGGCGATCCGCGCGTCCATCGACCCGCGGGTGGAGGATTTCCGCGTCGAGATCGTGCCCGAAATCGATTCGACCAATGCCGAGCTCATGCGGCGCGCCCGCGCCGGGCAGCGTGACCCCGTGCTGCTCGTGGCCGAATCGCAGACCGCGGGCCGGGGACGCCTGGGACGACCGTGGCGGGGCCCCCGGGGCGCCGCGTTGATGTTCTCGCTGGGCCTGCCGCTGGCGCCGGTGCAATGGCTGGGCCTGTCCCTGGCGGTGGGCCTGAGCATCGCGGAGAGTCTGCACCCGGCGGTGGGCCTGAAATGGCCCAACGACCTGTGGTGGAAAGATCGCAAGCTCGGGGGCATCCTCGTCGAGACCGCGAGCATCGGCACCGCACGCCAGGTGGTGATCGGCGTGGGCCTGAACATCACCCCCGTGGATGGCGCCGGACTCGCAACCCCCCCCGCGGCCCTGGACGCCTTGCTGCCCGGCGTGGACGCGCCACAGGCGCTGCTGCGGCTGGCCGGTCCGTTGACGCACGCGGTCAAGACCTTCGAGACCACCGGCTTCGCCCCCCTGGTCGAGCGCTTCGATCGCCGCGACGTATTGCGTGGGCGCATGGTCTGGACCAGCGACGGCTTGCAGGGCACGGCCATGGGCGTGGATTCCACGGGCGCCCTGCAGGTGCGTTCCGTTGCCGGCCTGCACCACGTGACCAGCGCAGAGATCAGTGTGCGGCCTCTGGACGCCGACAAAAGCTGAGGCCCAGGATGCTGCGCACGCTGGTTGTGATTCTGCTGCTCGCCAATGGGCTGTTCTACGCGTGGACACAGGGCCTGCTGCCAGGCGGTGGTCCGGCCGGCGCGTCCCAGAGGGAACCGCAGCGCCTGGCGCGGCAGCTGCATCCGGAGGCCCTGCGCCTGGTCTCGCCCGACGCTGTCCGCTCCCCCGACACCCAGGCGGGCACCTGCCTGCAGGCCGGCCTGTTCGACCCCGCCCAGGCCGCGACCCTGCGGTCGGCGCTGGCCCCGTCGCTGCCCGAAGGCAGCTGGGTGCTCGACATCGGGACCGAACCGGGTCGCTGGATCATCTACATGGGCAGATATGCCAACGCGGAAGCCGTGGCCCGCAAGCGCGCCGAGTTGCGGGCGCTCAATGTCCGGACCGAGCCCTTGCCCAACCCCGCGCTCGAACCCGGCCTGTCCCTGGGCACCTTCACCACCGAGGCCGCGGCGCGGGACGCCCTGGCGCAGCTGGCGAATCGGCGGGTGCGGACCGCGCGCGTTCTTCAGGATCGCCCCGAGACACGCGGGTTCTGGCTGCGGCTGCCCCACGTCGACGACACCCTGCGACAACGGCTGGACACCCTGCGCCCGGCGCTTCTGGGCAAACCCCTGCGTCCCTGCCGCTGAGTCCCGACCGCAAAGCGGACATCTCCAACCCTCCATGGCCATGCATCTGAAACTCTATTACGCCCCCGGCGCCTGTTCCTTCGTTCCCCATGTGCTGCTGCACGCCAGCGGCGCACCTTTCGAACCCATCGTCGTCCGGCTGCACAAGGGCGAGCAGCATGAGGACGCCTACCGCGCCGTCAACCCGCGCGGACAGGTGCCGGTGCTGGTGGACGATGGCGAGGTGATCACGCAGATCCTGGCCATCGTTACTCACCTTGACGCGCGGTTCCCTGCCATGGAGTTTCTTCCACGGGAACCGCTGGCCCGCACGAGAGCCCTGGAGACGCTGGCGTGGATGAACAACACGGTGCACCCGACATTCACGCATGTGTTCATGCCGCACAAATTCACCGACGACGCGCAGGCACAGGACGCGCTGCGCCGATGGAATGTCCAGGCCTACCGCAAGCTGCTGGACGAATTGCAGTCCCTGGTGGTCCGCGCCACCGGCACAGGTCTGCCGTGGTTGGGCGGCCACCGGCTGGGACCGCTCGACGCCTATGCCTTGACCCTGCTGCGCTGGGGCACTCTGGCAGGGATCGATCCGCAGGGCTACCCCGATCTCTGGGCCTTTGTCCAGCGGGTGGCCGGCGAACCCTCCGTCGCGCGCGCCATCGCCCAGGAACGACTGCAGTTGAATCTCTACAAGGGCGAGTGAGGCCGTAGTCCTCCGCTCAGGGACTCCGAGGGCGCGTCCTGCACGGGCGGGTCCGCCAGGACAAAGCGCACCTTGAAACAGGCCCCCGGAGGCTGCTGGCCCGGATGAGCCTCCTCGACCGAGACGCTGGCATGGTGCTGGCGCGCAATCTCCAGCACGATGGGGAGGCCCAGCCCGGAGCCGTCGACGTTGCTGCCGAGCACGCGGTAGAACGGCTCGAAAATCAGCTCCTGCTCGGCTTGCGGCACACCCGGGCCGTTGTCCTCGACCTGAAGCACCAGCACCCGCCCAAAGGGGTCGGCCAGCAGACGCACGGTCACCACCCCGGGACGCGCGGCGGAGGAAGGGGTGTAGTGGATCGCGTTGTCCACGAGATTGCGAACCAGCTCCTTCAACAGCGTCGGATTGCCGTCCAGCATGGCCCCAGGCGTTCCTGGTGGCGGTGCGTCGTAGCCGAGATCGATATTTTTTTCCAGCGCGCGCGGCACCGAATCGCGCACCACCTCCAGTGTCAGGCTGACCATGTCGCAAGGCACCCGGTGGAGCGCGGTCCCCCCGACCTCGGCGCGCGCCAGGGCCAGGAGCTGATTGACGGTGTGCGTCGCACGCACGCTGGAGCGTCCGATCTGCGCCAGTGACTGCTTGAGGTCTTCCTCGCTCGATCCCTCGCGAAGGGCCAGATCGGCCTGCATTCGCAAGCCCGCCAGCGGTGTCTTGAGCTGGTGCGCCGCATCGGCGAGAAAGCGCTTCTGCGTGGCCACCGAATCGGTCAGCCGGGTCAGCAGGTCATTCACCGACGACACGAGCGGGGCCACTTCGAGCGGCACGGTCTTTTCATCCAGCGGGCTGAGGTCGTCGGGCTTGCGCGCGCGGATGCGCTCTTCCAGCTGGCTCAGCGGCTTGATGCCGCGAACCAGGGCCATCCACACCAGCAGCACCGCCAGCGGCAGCGTGACGAATTGCGGCAGCATCACGCCTTTGATGATTTCAGTGGCCAACGTCTTGCGCTTCTCGCGGGTTTCAGCCACCTGCACCAACGCCGGCCGGCCCCCGGGCACGTCCAGCGGCACCCAGAGGTAGGCCATGCGCACGTCCAGCCCGCGGAGCTCGTCGTCGCGCATGTGCACTTCCCCCGGGGTGGCCGATTTTTCGTCCTCCGGGGGCGGCGGCAGGTCCCGCTCTCCGCTGAGCAGCTCGTCCTTGGGACCTCGCACCTGGTAGTACACGAGATCGGCGTCATCGGCGCGCAGGATTTCCGTCGCGGGCAAGGGAAAGTTGAACTGCACGCGGTTGTGCGACACGGTGAGCAGCTGCGCCAGTGCCTGGGCGTTGTAGACCAGCGCCCGGTCGAAGGGCTTGTCGGCGATGCCTTGCGCGACCAGCCAGGTCAGCGCCAGGCTGGCCGGCCACAGCAGCAGCAGCGGCGTCAGCATCCAGTCCAGGATTTCCCCGAACAACGAACGCTGCTCGCGCGGGAACAGCTTGAGTGACCAGCGCTGCTGGCTCATGGGAAAAGCCCCCTGGGCCAGGCCGCGGCGGCGCCGGCTGTCACCCGCCCTCTAGTCGGGAATTTTTTCAAGGCAGTACCCCAGACCGCGCACGGTGGCAATGCGGATCGGACCCTTCTCGATCTTCTTGCGAAGCCGGTGAATGTAGACCTCGATAGCGTTGTTGCTGACTTCTTCGCCCCACTCGCACAGGCGATCGACCAGTTGGTCCTTGCTCACCAGCCTTCCCGCGCGCTGCAGGAGGACTTCGAGCAGCCCCAATTCGCGCGCGGAAAGTTCGACCATGCGGCCTTCGATGGTGGCCACGCGCCCGGCCTGGTCATACACCAGCGGCCCGTGCCTGATGGTGGAACTCGCGCCGCCCATGCCACGGCGGGTGAGCGCGCGCACTCGGGCTTCGAGTTCCTGGAGGCTGAAGGGCTTGGCCATGTAGTCGTCGGCGCCATAGTCCAGGCCCTTCACACGTTCTTCCACGCTGTCAGCCGCCGTCAGGATCAGGACCGGCAGGGCCGAGCCGCGCGCGCGCAGCTTGCGCAGCACCTCCAGCCCGTGCAGGCGTGGCAGACCGAGGTCGAGAATCAGCAGGTCGAACTCGGTGTTGGTCATCAGCGCGGCATCGGCCTGTGCCCCGTCCGCCACGTGGTCCACGGCGGCACCCGAGCCGCGCAACGTGCGCATCAGACCGTCCGCAAGCACCTGGTCGTCTTCGGCTATCAGAATTCGCATGAATATCTCCTTGTGGCCATGTGCCCGAGGTTGGCAGGGGCTTTTGCGCACAAATTCTAGGCCTCACGCCACATAAGCCTCCAGGCCGAGGGCCACCACCGTCGCCACCTCGTCGCCGACGGCCGCGCGAAATTCGGCTTCCGCCTGCGCCACGGCATCGCGAAAGGCGTCAAGCCAAGCCAGCCCCACGGGCGTGAACCGCACCAGCCGGGCTCGTGCATCCCGCGGATCGGGCTCACGGACCACCAGTCCCCAGGCTTCGCATTGGTCCACCAGGTCTCCCATGGCCTGCTTGCTCATGCCCGCTGCGGCGGCCAATGCCGTCAGGCGTGCCCCCTCGGGCGCCAAGTGACGGGTGATATGGATGTGCGCTGCGCTGACCTGAGCCCGCGCCGCGAGGTTGGCCAATGCCAACGGGACGGTGACATTGTTCGCCATCAAGGCCAGCACACGGGCGTCGAAACGCCGCAGCGCCCGCCCCATCAGGTGGCCCAGGTGCATCTGGCGCCAGTTTGTCCGGCGTGCGGCAGCCCGCGATTCGGTATCCATGGTCGAACAAAGTCCTCAAGGCTTATTTGTTGATTTTATTGAAAGTAATGAAAACTGACTAAAAAATCGTTTACTCCAAGCTATACGTGCCCTAAAGTACTGTCTGAATATCCAGTTATGCCAGTGGGCATTGCCATTCACACATCAAATTCCCAAGGAGAAAACCATGGACGCCACCACGAAAACGGCCCAAAGTGAAAAAGCCAAAGCCCTGCAAGCCGCGCTGGCGCAGATCGAAAAGCAATTCGGCAAGGGCACCATCATGCGGTTGGGCGAAGGCGAGGCCATCGAGGACATCCAGGTGGTCTCCACCGGCTCCCTCGGACTGGATATCGCCCTCGGCGTGGGGGGACTGCCCCGGGGCCGGGTCATCGAAATTTACGGCCCGGAATCGTCGGGCAAGACCACCCTCACGCTGCAGGTGATCGCGCAAATGCAGAAGCAGGCGGGCACCTGCGCCTTTGTGGACGCCGAACACGCCCTGGACATCCAGTACGCCCAGAAGCTGGGCGTCAACCTGCAGGACCTGCTGATCAGCCAGCCCGACACGGGCGAGCAGGCGCTGGAAATCGTGGACAGCTTGGTCCGCTCGGGCGCCGTGGACCTGATCGTGGTGGACTCGGTCGCCGCCCTCACGCCCAAGGCAGAGCTCGAGGGCGACATGGGCGACTCGCTGCCCGGCCTGCAGGCGCGCCTGATGAGCCAGGCCCTGCGCAAGCTCACAGCCCACATCAAGAAGACCAACTGCATGGTGATCTTCATCAACCAGATCCGCATGAAGATCGGCGTGATGTTCGGCAGCCCCGAAACCACCACCGGCGGCAATGCGCTCAAGTTCTACGCCTCGGTGCGCCTGGACATCCGCCGCACCGGCACGATCAAGAAGGGCGAGGACGCGATCGGCAACGAAACCAAGGTCAAGGTGGTCAAGAACAAGGTCTCGCCACCCTTCAAGACCGCCGAATTCGACATCCTGTTCGGCGAGGGCATCAGTCGCGAGGGCGAAATCATCGACATGGGAGTGAACGCCCGCATCATCGAGAAGTCCGGCGCCTGGTACGCCTACAACGGCGAAAAGATCGGCCAGGGCCGCGACAACGCGCGCGAATTCCTGCGCGAAAACCCCGAACTGTCCCACGAAATCGAGAACAAGGTGCGCGAATCGCTGGGCATTCCACTGTTGCCCGCCACCGTGGACGCGGAGTAAGCGGCTCGGTCGATGTGCGCCACCGCGCTGTCCCTCAAGGGTCGGGCCCTGCGCCTGCTAAGCAGCCGCGAGCACTCGCGCACGGAGCTCGAACGCAAGCTCGCCAGCTTTGAAGAGGCGCCGGGATCGCTGGCCAAGGCCCTGGACGAGCTGCAGAGCAAGGGCTTCATCAGCGAGCAGCGCGTGGTCGAGTCCGTGCTGCACCGCCG
>JAEWVY010000201.1 GCA_023396625.1 Pseudomonadota bacterium
GGCGCGCACCGCCTCGGACCCGGTGTTCATCGAGCGTGCCATTCACGAAATTGGCCAACTGCGGTTGCGGGGGCGTCTGGCCAATGGCTGCATCGCGCTGCTGACGCTCTGCTCTTTCCTGATCGGCCTGACCATCATTGTGCTGTTCGTGGCCGAAACCACCGAAATCCAGGCCAGCCGCCTGGCGGTCGGAGGCTTTCTGGGCGGGGTCGCCTGTTTCCTGCTGGCATTGCTGTGCTTCATGACCGAGACGGTCATGGCCACCCGGATACTCAACTTCCATCTGCCGCCGCGGCGTTGAGCCGCGCATCGCCCATAAGGCCACGGTGCCCGGCGCACTGATCGTACGAAGGAACAAACCATGCAATACCGCCGACTGGGTCGAAGCAATCTCCAGGTGTCCGCCCTGTGCCTGGGCACCATGATGTTCGGGGACCAGACCCCGCGCGACGAGGCCGCCGCCATCGTGGCGGACGCCCGGGCGCGCGGCGTCAACTACATCGACACGGCGGACGTGTACAGCAAAGGGGCCGCCGAAACGCTGCTGGGCGATCTGTTGCATGGTCAGCGTCAGCACTGGGTGCTCGCCACCAAGCTGGGCAACGCCATGGGCGCGCAGCCCAACGAAGGCCATTATTCGCGCAGCTGGATGCTGCGCGAGACCGACGCGAGCCTCGCGCGGTTGCGGACAGATCATGTGGATATCCTGTACCTGCACCGCGACTTCAACGGGATGAACCTCGAGGAGCCCTTGCGTGCGCTGGATACCCTGCTTCGGGCGGGAAAAATTCGCTACTGGGGCGTCTCCAATTTCCGCGGCTGGCGCATCGCCGAGATGGTGCGGCTGGCGGACCAGCTGGGCATGCCGGCACCGGTGGTCTGCCAGCCCTACTACAACTTGCTCAATCGCATGCCCGAGGTCGAAATTCTTCCCGCCTGTGCCCATTACGGCATCGGCGTGACGCCTTACAGCCCCATCGCCCGGGGCGTGCTGACGGGCAAATACGCTCCGGGGCAGCCGCCGGCCGAGGGCACGCGGGCCGGCCGAGCCGACAAACGCATGGCCGAGACCGAGTTTCGCGAGGAATCGCTGCACATTGCACAGCGGCTGAAGGTCCATGCGGCGGCTCGGGGCGTGACGCTGGCCCAGTTCGCGACGGCTTGGGTGCTGGCCAACCCGGTGGTCAGCGCCGTGATCGCGGGGCCACGGACGCTGGCGCAGTGGCAGGACTACGTGCCCGCGCTGGACTACCAGGTCACCGCCGAGGACGAGGCTCTGGTGGATTGCCTGGTGGCGCCGGGTCACCCGTCGACACCGGGCTATACCGATCCTGCGTACCCCCTCAATGGCCGCGAGCGCATGGGCGTGCGGCCATGAAAGGCAAACTCGGCGATTGGGCAGGACGGGGTGGGCTGGTGTACTCGACCGAGGCCGGGCGCATGTGCCCCGGCTGCCGCCAGCCGGTCGCCCAGTGCCTGTGCAAGGCCCGGGCCACCGTGCCGGTGGCGGCGGATGGCATTGTCCGCGTGTCGCGCGAGACCAAGGGGCGTGGTGGCAAGGCCGTGACCGTGGTCAGGGGCGTGGTGGCACCCGATGCCGAGGCCCTGACCGCGCTCGGCAAGGCCTTGAAGACGGCCTGCGGTTCAGGGGGCACCGTCAAGGACGGCGTGATCGAGGTGCAGGGGGATCACTGCGAACGGGTGATCGCGCTGTTGCGCGCGCGCGGCCACACCGTCAAGCGGGCGGGAGGATAGGGCCCCGGCGAGGGAAGCGAGGTCACTTCGCCGTGAAGAACACGTAATCCGCGCTGTAGCCGGCCTTGATCCGCTTGCCCACATCTGACCGGGCGTCGCAACCCTGGGCCGGCGCGCTGCCTCCCACCGTGTTGAGACGTTGCACACTGGTCACGCTGGCCAGTTTTCCGCTCGCGCCTGTCGATGTGGTGGAGAGCAGCAAGAGCGGAATATCCGTCGCGCGCTGGCCGTCGGCGCGGGCTTTGACGGTGCCGATGATTTTGCTGCCGTCCAACGCTGCCCAGTGGGGGCCGGCGCCATGGGTGCCGACCTTCTCGCCCCTGGGATTGAACAGGTCGGCTTCGGGAGCCACAAACACCCAGGCCCACCGGCCCTTGCCGTCGGCACGGCAGTCGTAGACTTGCGATCCGACGGAATGCCAGGTGAACGCCGGACGTTGGCCGTCCGAGGGCACAAGCGCGGCAGGCACGGGATTCGTGGCGTCCATCGGGCTGGAAGCGCAGGCGCTGAGAAGGCCGGCAGAAAGCGCGGCCAGGACCACACGGCGGCCATGGGCCGTGGTTGCGGAAATCAATGTCATGGAAACCTCCTGAGGTGAGTCGGCTGCGGGAACAGCCGGTCGGCTGAAACATGTGGCCTGACGACCTGGCTCGGCTGTCTTGCCCACGGACAACACACGGCGGAACTCGAGAATCGGATGCAGACGGACCAAGACATTTTTCCGGCGGCGCAGGGGATTTCCACGGCGCGGCGCCATCCTATACTCGGCCGGATGAAGCTGGACACCGACGCGGACGCCCACAGCCTGGAGATGCTGATCGCAGCCACGGCGCGCGGTGATCACGCCTGCTTTGCCCGCATCTATGAGCGCACGCACAGGCATCTGTTTGGTGTGGCCGTTCGTATATTGGGTCAAGGACAGGCGGCCGAAGACGTGCTGCAAGAGGCGTATGTGAGCATCTGGAAAAATGCCAGGAACTACCGCAGCGAGGTAGACGGACACACCATTCAACCCATGACATGGCTGATCGCGATTGTCCGCAACAAGGCGCTCGACGCTTTCCGGTCGCGTGTGCGCCGCAGGGAAAGCGAGTGGCCTGAAGCGGGCGGCGCGGGGGAGGAAGACAGCCAGACGACAAGCGCCCCAAGTGCCCTGCAATTGCTGGAGCAGGCGACCCAGGCCCTGCATGTCGAACGCTGCATGAACGCACTGGATGGCAGCCACCGCCAAAGCCTGGCGCTGGCCTACTACCAGGGCCTGTCGCACGCCGAAGTGGCCGCGCAGATGGGGGCGCCGCTGGGTTCAGTAAAGGCCTGGATACGACGCGGACTCGACAAGCTCAAGAGCTGCCTGGCCGCGCGAGGAGTCGTGGCATGAGATACACACACGCCGCCCTGCTGGAACACCTGGCGTCCTCCTATGTGCTGGGTCAGTTGACGGGGGGCGCACGGCGCCGTTTTGAACGACTGCAACGCGACCGCGCCGACGTGCGTGCGTTGGTTGCCCAGTGGGAAGCCCGGCTGGGGCAACTGGCCGTCTCGGTGCCCGCGCGACAACCCTCGCCCGAACTGTGGGCCGCGATTGCTGCACGCACGCGTCCCGCGCAGGCCGCGGCCGCCTCCTCATCGCCGGGCTGGCTGGGCCGACTCAAGCCCGCGGGTTTTGGCTTCGCGGGCCTGGCGGCGGGCGTGGTGCTTGCAAGCGCCCTGGTTGCCGCTGCGCCAGGCCTCTTTTTCACCAGTGACGAGATGGCGATGCGCTCGGGTGAAAAGCTGCCGCAAAGCTATGTCGGTTTGCTGACCGACGCCCAGGGAAATGGCAAGCTGTTGGTGAGTTCATTGCGCCACGGCAAAGTCATGACGGTCAAGGTCATCGGCCCCATCGCGTCACCGGCCCACGGCGTGCTGGTGCTGTGGGCCGTGCCGGCTCACGGCCCGGCGTTTTCACTGGGGGTGATGCCAACCAGTGGCTCGGCGGTGTCCATGCTGCCAGACACATCGGAAAAACTGCTGGCCCAGGTGGGCAAACTCATGGTGACACTGGAAACGACCGCCGCCCCGGTCAGCCCGAGCGGGGCCGTGGTGTACAGCGGCAACTGCGCGAAGCTGTGGTGACGCGGCCTGTTTACAGATAAATACAAATTCCCCGCATCCATTCTTCAGGTTTCTTCGTTCGTCCCAGGTGCTGGCCTGCAGCGCACTTTGACCCACCGACGACTCAAGGAACCCGGAATGAAGGATTTTTCCATTCGCTACCTCATTGCATTGCCCATGTTGGGCGTGGTCCTGGCCGGCGCAGTCGTGGCTGCCGGCATCGAGACCACGCCGATGCAGAACGCGCCGATCGACGACTTCGCAGCCGGCAAAAAGGCCATTGATGCCAAAAACTGGTCCGAAGCCGCAAACCGCTTCGGCAAGGTGATCGCCAACAACCCGAGAAATGCCGACGCCTACAACTACCTTGGCTACTCCCTCCGCTGGCTGGGCAAATACGACGAGGCGTTCGCCGCCTATGGCAAGGCGCTGGCGCTGGACCCCAGGCACAAAGGGGCGCTGGAGTACTCGGGCCTGGCCTACCTGAAGACAAACCAGAAGCCCCGGGCCCAGGCCAGACTCGCCCAACTGGAAGCGATCTGCGCCACCTGCGAAGAAACGCGCGATCTGGCCAGGGCCTTGGCTGCAGCCCAATAGAGGAAGGTCGCCGACGCCCCCGCCAACCGGGGGCAGTCCTGTCGGCTGGGCTGCCCTTTCCTCACGCCTTTTCTCATTGCGGCACCGGAAAACCAGCCGTGCATCGGGTCAAGCACGTGAACCAGGTACGCATGTCGCCGGCCCCCGTGGCAGGCAAGACCTCCCGAAACCTGTGGGTGGGCTGTCGTCAGCTCAACCGCGGGCACTCTGTCAATTCATCGAACCTCGCGAGATGCTGGTCCGTACTGGCGAACTGACGCGGTTTCGCGAATGGGAGTTGTCGGAAACGACGGTGGGCTTCGGTAACGTGGCCCATCGATTCAGCGCCTACGCGAAGTCCGGAACCATGAAGGGGGTTCCGTTCGAGGTGCGAGGGATGATATCCACGCAGTTTGTCCTGACTCCAGCGGGTTGGAAGATAAGCGCCATGGCCTGGGATGACGAGCGACCCGGACTCTGCATTCCGGAGCACGGCGAATCGGCACGCCTGGACTCCGTCTGAAGTGCGGCGCGTTGGCCGCGGGTCAGGCCAGCCGCCGTAGCGCCTGGGCGACTTCGGTCACCAGGGCCGGCCCCCGGTAGATCAGGCCGGTATAGATCTGCACCACGTTGGCCCCGGCGCGCAGCTTGCCGATGGCGTCGTCCCCGCTCAGGATGCCGCCGACGCCGATGATGGGGTAGTCCTGGCCCAGGGCGGCGCGCAGCTGGCGGATCACGTGGTTGCTCTTTTCCCGCACCGGCGCGCCGCTCAGGCCGCCGGCCTCGTCGGCATGGGGCAGGCCTTCCACGGCCTCGCGGCTGAGCGTGGTGTTGGTGGCGACGACGCCATCCATGCCGTGCCGACGCAGGGCGGCGGCGATCATGTCCACCTGTGTATCGTCCAGGTCGGGGGCGATCTTGATGAACAGCGGCACGCGCCGGCTGTGCTGGCGCGCCAGGGTCTCCCGGCGTTCGGCCAGGGCGTCCAGCAGGCCGTCGAGCGCCGCGTCGCCCTGCAGTGCGCGCAGGTTTTTGGTGTTGGGGCTGGAGATGTTGACCGTGACGTAATCCGCGTGGGGGTAGACGCCCTCCAGGCCGCGCAGATAGTCGCGCGTGGCTTCCTCCATGGGGGTCGCCGCGTTCTTGCCGATGTTCAGGCCCAGCAGCATGGGCGTGTCGCCCGAGCGCGCGCGAAAGCGTGCGCGCCGCACGTTGGCGATGAAGGCGTCCAGACCGTCGTTGTTGAAGCCGAACCGGTTGATCAGCGCCTGGGCCTCGGGCAGGCGGAACAGGCGTGGCCGGGGGTTGCCGGGCTGTCCCAGCGGGGTGACCGTGCCGACCTCCGCGAAGCCGAAGCCCATGGCGGCGAACGCGTCGATGCAGCGGGCGTTCTTGTCCAGCCCGGCGGCCAACCCGACCCGGTTCGGAAACGTCAGCCCGGCCAGCGTGACGGGGTCGGACACGCGGGGCCCGCTGAAGCCCCAGGCCAGCGGCGTCCCCTGGGCAAACTCGAGCGCGCGGAGGGTCAAATCATGCGCCGCTTCGGGGTCCAGACGGAACAGCAGGGCGCGTGCGGGGAGGTAGGACAGCGGGGACATTGGATAATCGCGGGACAAGCTTAGCGGATTGTCTCAAATGACCCAGGACGAACTCAAAACCCTTGTCGGCCAGGCGGCCTTGCACTACGTGACGCCCGGCGAAATCGTCGGTGTCGGCACAGGCTCCACGGTCAACAAGTTCATCGACGCGCTGGCGACGATGAAGGGCCAGATCATTGGCGCCGTGTCGAGCTCGGAGGTGTCCACCGCCCGGCTGCGGGCCGTGGGCATCACGGTGTTCGACAGCAATGAGGTCGAGGAGTTGTCGGTTTACATCGATGGTGCCGACGAGATCGATGCCCGGGGCTACATGATCAAGGGCGGCGGCGCGGCGCTGACCCGCGAGAAAATCGTGGCCGCGCAGTCCAGGCGCTTCGTCTGCATCGCGGACGAGTCCAAGCGCGTGGATGCGCTGGGGGCTTTCCCGTTGCCTGTGGAGGTGATTCCCATGGCGGCGCATCGGGTGATGCGGCAGTTCGTGGCCATGGGGGGAACGCCCATCCTGCGTCTGAAGGAGGGCGTGCCGCTGGTCACCGACAACGGGCAGCACATCCTGGATGTCAGCGGCTTGCGGATCAGTGACCCCCTGGGGTTCGAGTCCACCGTCAACCAGTGGCCAGGCGTCGTCACGGTCGGGGTGTTCGCCCACCAGAAGGCGCACACCTGCCTGCTGGGCACCCCTGCCGGGGTGAAAACGATCAACTATGAATAAAAACGGCAGTTTCCCAGCGTCAACTGGTCATAGTTTGCTATAAGTAATATAGTACTTTGGCTTGCTCTGCGTCAGAAACGGATCCCGGCGGGATTCGGGTCGCTCGCGGGACGCGGCGCCACCGCAGGACGCGGCCGGACGTTGGGCGCGTTCACGCCGGGCTCCTGTGCCGCCGCAGGGGGTTGTTCGGCGGGCGCCGGCACGGTGGGACGTTCCACGGCCACCAGAGGGGCCGGGGCGGGCTTGGCGTAGCCGGCAGGCAGCTTCGAGGACTTGGGGTAACCCGCCGCGTCGAGGTACTGCGTCCACTCCGCGTCGGAGAACCCCTTGAGTTGCTGGCTGCCAATCGTCAGCAGCGGCAAGCCGGCTTCGCCACTCAGGCGTTGCAGCGCCTGTACATCCTCGGGTGACGTGACCGTGCGTTCGCTGAAGGGGATGCCGCGCATCTGCAGCAGGGCGCGACCGCTGGCGCAGGGGGCGCAATTGTTGCCACTGTACAGTGTGACGGGATAGCTGCGCGCGACCTGCTGCAGTTCATAGGGCAGGCCCGCGTCCGCTGCCGCCGCGCTGCCGCGGGTGGGCGTTGGTGTGGCGCCGCTGGGCGGCGGCGTGTCGGAGAAGGTCACGCGGCCATCGGGCCCGACGATGCGGTAGACCGACTGTGCGGAAACGCCCGTGCTGGCCAGTGCCAGCAGCATGCCGGTGGCCAGGATCGTCAGATGCCCGAGTTTCATGATGTGCAGAGTCCCTTCGTCGTCATGTTCAGGCCATGCCCTGATGGCGCAGCAAGGCGTCCAGGCTGGGCTCGCGGCCACGGAAGGCCTTGAACGATTCCATGGCTGGGCGGCTGCCCCCGGCCTCCAGGATGGCCTGCCGGTATTTTCTGCCTGTCTCGACGCTGTGGGTGCCGTCAGGTGTAACGGTTTCCTCGAAAGCGGCATAGACATCGGCGCTCAGCACTTCCGCCCATTTGTAACTGTAATAGCCGGCCGCGTAGCCGCCCGCGAAGATGTGGCTGAAGCTATGGGCCGTGCGGCTGAAGGCCGGAGGCTGCAGCACGGCGACTTCGGCGCGCACCAGGTCGAGCAGGGGCATGAAGTCCTGCATCGGGTCGTGCTCAGTATGGAGCAGCATGTCGAACAGGGCAAATTCAATCTGCCGCATGGTCTGCAGGCCACTCTGGAAATTGCGCGCGGCGGTCATTTTGTCGAACAGGGCGCGGGGCAAGGGTTCGCCGGTTTCCACATGGGCGGTCATGTGGCGCAGCACGTTCCATTCCCAGCAGAAATTTTCCAGGAACTGGCTGGGCAGTTCCACCGCATCCCATTCCACCCCGCTGATGCCCGAGACATCGCGCTCCTCGACCTGGGTGAGCAGGTGATGCAGGCCATGGCCGAATTCATGAAACAGGGTGGTGACGTCGTCGTGCGTGAGCAGGGCGGGTTTTCCTCCCTGGGGTGCGGCGAAGTTGCAGACCAGGTGCGCCACGGGGGTCTGCAACGCGTCGGTGCCGGGGTGGCGCCACCGGGCGCGCACGTCGTCCATCCAGGCCCCGCCGCGCTTGCCGGTGCGTGCCGTCGGGTCGAGGTAGAACTGCCCGACCAGGGTGTCCTCGCGCTCGATCCGGTAGAAGCGCACATCGGGGTGCCATGACGGTGCGTTGTCGGGCCGGATGCGGACTTCGAACAGCGTCTCGACGATCCGGAACAGGCCTTCGAGCACCTTGGGCAAGGGGAAGTAGAGCTTGACTTCCTGCTCGCTGAAGGCGTAGCGCGCTTCCTTGAGCCGCTCGCCGATGTAGGACCAGTCCCAAGCCTGGGGGGCGGTGATGCCCAGGTGCCGCGCCGCGAATTCGCGCAGTTCGGCCACGTCCCTTTCGGCGTAGGGGCGTGCCCTGCTGGCCAGGTCGCGAAGGAACCGCACGATCTGCGCCGGCGATTCGGCCATCTTGGGGACAACCGACAATTCGCCGAAGTTCGGCAGGCCCAGCAGCTTCGCTTCTTCCTGGCGCAGCGCCAGGATTTCGCGGATCAGGGCGCTGTTGTCGAATTTCCGGGCGTCGCCTTCGGCCTGCTCCGAGGCCCGGGTGACGTAGGCGCGGTACAGCTTTTCGCGCACGGCGCCGCTGTGGGCGAACTGCATCACCGGCAGGTAGCAGGGCATCTTGAGCGTGAGCTTGCAGCCTTCGCGGCCCTCGGCCTGCGCGGCCTCGCGCGCGGCCATCTTCACGTCGTCGGGCACGCCGTCGAGCTCGTCTTCGCTGACGTAGTGGGCGAAGGCGTCCGTGGCGTCCAGCGTGTTTTCGCTGAACTTCTGGCTCAGTTCGGCCTGGCGTTCCTGGATTTCGGCGAAACGGATCTTGGCCTGGCCGGCCAACTCCGCGCCACCGAGTACAAAGTTGCGCAGCGCGTTCCGGTGGGCTTGCCGTTGCTCGGCGTTGAGCGTGCCCGGGTCGATGGCCTTGTATTTTGCGTACAGGCGTTCGTCGGCGCCCAGGCGCGTCCAGAACTCGGTGATCCTGGGCAAGGCGTCGTTGTAGGCGGCGCGCAGCGCTGGCGTGTCCGCCACGCCATTGAGGTGGCTCACGGCCCCCCAGGCGCGGCCGAGTCGTTCGGTGGCCACGTCCAGGACCCGGGCCATGGCACGCCAATCGGACGGAAAGCCGGCGGCGGTGACGGTCTGCAAGGCGGTTTCCGCGTCGGCCAGCAGGGCGTCGATGGCCGGCGCCACGTGGTCGGGCTGGATCTTGTCGAACGCGGGGAGGCCGGAGAAGTCGAGAAGGGGGTTGTTCATGGCAGTCATTTTGCGGCGCGCGGCACGCCCTTCAAGGCCGCGGGTCCATTCCTTTACCGGGGGGGGATCAACGGGGTTGCCGGGCCGCGGCGGCGCGTTCGGCGGCCTCGAGCGTGTTGACCAGCAGCATGGTGATGGTCATGGGGCCCACGCCGCCGGGCACGGGGGTGATGTACCCGGCCACTTCCTTCACGCCGGCAAAGTCCACGTCGCCGCACAGCTTGCCTTCGTCATTGCGGTTCATGCCCACGTCGATCACCACCGCGCCGGGCTTGACCATGTCGGCGGTGAGCACGTTGCGCTTGCCCACGGCGGCCACGATCACGTCGGCCTGCCGGGTGTGGTGCCCCATGTCCACGGTGGCGCTGTGGCACACGGTGACGGTGGCGTTGGCCTGCAGCAGCAGCAGCGCCATGGGCTTGCCCACGGTGTTGCTGCGGCCGATGACCACGGCGTGCTTGCCACGCAGGTCGATACCCGTGGTCTCGATCAGCTTCATGCAGCCATAGGGCGTGCAGGGGCGAAACCCGGGTTGTCCGGTCATGAGTTCGCCCGCGCTCAGGGTGGCGTAGCCGTCCACGTCCTTGGAGGTGGAGATCGCCTCGATCACCTTGTGTGGGTGGATGTGCCGGGGCAGCGGCATCTGCACCAGGATGCCGTGCACCGTGGGGTCGGCATTGAGCGCAGCGATGCGCGCCAGCAGGTCGGCTTCGGACAGGGTGGCGTCGTACTTTTCGAATACGGAGCGCACGCCCGTGTCCTCGCAGGCCTTGACCTTGTTGCGTACATAGACCGCGCTGGCCGGATCGTCACCCACCAGGATCACGGCCAACCCGGGGGCAACACCGCGGGCCTTGAGCGCGGTGGCGCGTTCGGCGATTTCGGCGCGCAATTGGCGGGAGAGGGCGATGCCGTCGATGAGTTGGGCCGTCATGTCTCGGTTTTCTAGTAAAAATACTCGCTATCCAGCGCCAGCCGGGTAAAGTGTGCTATCACTTTTGAATTCATTCGCCTCAGTTCTTGGGGGCGCTCTGTCCCAGCGCAATCTTCAGCAGGTCGGCCACCGTGTTCGCGTTCAACTTTTCCATGATGTTGGCGCGGTGTGCCTCCACCGTCTTGATGCTGATGCCCAGGTCGTCGGCGATCTGCTTGTTCAGCCGGCCGGCCACGATGCGTTCCAGCACCTGGGCTTCGCGCCCGGTGAGCCGTGACATCAGGGCGTCGCGGCTGGCCGACTGCTGCTGTTCGGCGAACGCGGCGCGCGCATGTTCCAGCATGCGGTCCACCAGACTCAGCAACGCCTCTTCCTTGAAAGGCTTCTGAATGAAGTCCATCGCGCCCTTTTTCATCGCGTCCACGGCCATGGGCACGTCGCCGTGGCCGGTGATGAAGACGATGGGCAGCGGCGACTGGCGCTCCAGCAGGCGCTCCTGCAGTTCCATGCCGGTCATGCCGCCCATGCGGATGTCGGCGATCAGGCAGGCCACCTCTCGGGCATCGTAGCGGTTGATGAAGGCCTCGGCCGATTCGAAGCACCGGACCCGGTAGTCCTTGCCTTCGAGCAGCCATTGAAGGGAGTCGCGCA
>JAEWVY010000209.1 GCA_023396625.1 Pseudomonadota bacterium
TGGCGGTCGGCGGTGTCCCTGGCGCGGCCCTCCGAACCCCAGGCGACCGAATGCGCCATCGCCGAGGGGCGTTGTCAGGTGCCGTCCGTCCGCAGCAGGGTGCTGACGGGTTTCATGACCAACGTGACCAACCCCAAGGGCATTGTGTTCATGGTGGCTGTGCTGCCCCAGTTCATCGATTCGGGACGCACGATGTGGCTGCAACTGCTGGTGCTGCTGGCCACCTCCGTGGGCGTGGATGTGCTGGTCATGCACGGCTATGCCTTTCTGGCGTCTCGCGCTCAGCACTGGCTGGCCACCGCGCGAGCACAGCGTGCACAGAACCGGGTGTTTGGGGGGGTGCTCATGGCCATGGGAGCCAGTCTGCTGATGGTCAAGCGGGCCGGCGGCTGACCGTCGGCACGGGTTTCCCCTGACCGTTAACATCCGTTGCCATGAGTGCAAAAAACTTGAATTCTCCGGCCATTCCCGAATGGCCCGCGGGTGTGCAGCGGGTCGCCAGCGTCCTGGCCTCACTGGGCCACCCTCATCGCCCGATGATGCTCGACGATGCCGCGCGCACTGCGCAGCAGGCGGCTGATGCGCTGGGCGTGGTGGTGGGCCAGATTGCCAAGAGCATTGTTTTCCGGCGCAAGGCCGACGACGCGGCGGTGCTGGTCGTCACCTCGGGTGACCGCCGGGTCGATGAAGGCAAGGTGACCGCGCTGGTGGGGGCGGTGGGCCGCGCGGACGCGGACTTCGTGCGCGAACGCACGGGCTTTGCCATCGGGGGCGTCTCCCCGGTCGGGCATACAACGGCGCCGGTCACGCTGATCGACCGCGAACTGTTTCGCTTCGATGAAATCTGGGCCGCTGCGGGCCATCCGCACGGGGTATTCAAGCTGCATCCACAGCAACTCGTGCAGCTGACTGGCGCGCCAGTCGCGGATGTGGATCAGCCGTTGAAGGCGCCATGATCGATCACGCCGCGATCGTGGAAAAGGTCCGGCTGGTGCTGGTGGCCACGGCGCCCTGTGAATCTCCGTGCATCTCGGTGTGCCGCATGGATGCGCGGATGGGCTGGTGCGAGGGTTGCCTGCGACGCCTCGAGGAAATCAGCCGATGGTCGACCATGAGCGATCTCGAGCGGCGCGCAGTCTGGGCCCGTGTGGGTGAGCGTGCGCGCCAGTTGGGAGAGATGGCATGAGGCACGTGGTTTTCTACCTGGATTTCGTGTCGCCGTATGCGTATCTGGCGTTTGAGGAGCTGCCGCGCGCACTCGCGGGCCTGAGCTACAGCGTGAGCTACAGGCCCGTGCTTTTTGCCGGCCTGCTGAAACACCATGGACAACTGGGGCCGGCAGAAATCGCGGGCAAGCGCGCATGGACCTACCGCCAGGTGCAGTGGCTTGCGCGACAGCATGGCATCAGGCTCGATCTGCCGGCGAGTCACCCCTTCAATCCCCTGGAACTTTTGCGGCTGGCCGTGGCCTGCGATGCCCAGGGCGAACCCAACCGCTACGTCTGCGAGACCATTTTTCGTCATGTCTGGCAGGGCGGTGCCGAAGCGACGGCCCCATCCCGTCTGGAGGCCCTGGGTGGCCGGCTGGCGCCATGCCGCGAACTGGACACGGACGCGGCGAAGGCGCGGTTGCGTGCGCAGACCGAAGCGGCAACCGCGCGAGGCATTTTCGGCGTGCCCACCCTGGAGGTCGACGGGGAGTCGTTCTGGGGATTCGATGCGCTGCCCATGTTGCGCGCCTATCTGGCGGGGGATGACTGGTTCCGGGGGGCAGATTGGACCCGTGCCGATTCAGTGAACATGGGGGTTTCGCGCTCCAGGAGGTGAGGCCACGCCCGACAAGGTCAGGGCCGGGCGATCCACGTCAGCCAGTCGTCGAGCGCGCGCATGGACGTTGGAATGCGCGGCGGCACACAGGTGGGCAATGTCCACCCACTCATTGTCCAGTGGCGCCGAAAGGTGTTGATGGGCATAGCGGCGCAGCAGGGTGCGGTCGAAGTTTCGCCAGTTTCGAGATAGCGTTTCTCGGCCCGCGACAGAAACCAGCCGATGCCGGCTTCGGCCATGTCGGTGAACGAGGGCCACTTGCACCGCATGCTGCGCTAGTGGCCCAGCAGTGGGGCGGGAGGGGACGCCGCTGTGGAAGTCGTCATGGTGTGGAGTCGTGAAGTCGGATGCGTGCGCATCCACCGCATGGCCTTACGCTGCCGCGGCATGGCGCTGGGCGTTTTCCCGATAACCGCTTCGTGACCCGAATTCGTAAGCTCGAGGTAAGCCGGAATCGAAACATTGGATGAAAAGTTTCGGTGAGCCTGTGTTGAACATCCTGATTCTCGTCAAATTGGTCCTTGAAATCGCCCTGCTGGCCTTGATGGGCCGCTGGGTGTTGGGCCTGCTTGCCGGTGCAAAGCGTGAACAGAATCTGTTCTGGCAGGTGCTCGATATCATGGTTCGCCCCTTTCTTTCCGCCGCCCGTGTGATCACGCCGAGGCAAGTGATCGACAGGCATGTGCCCCTGGTGGCTGGATTGCTGCTGGCTCTCGGGTGGGTGGCCGTGACATGGTTGAAGATCCAGGCCTGTATCCAGGTGGGGGTGCAGCAATGTCGGTGATGCGCGGGCTGACCCTGGCTTGGCTGAGGCTCCAGGCCATGGCTTGTCTCGTGGCCGGGCGACGCGAGGCGGCGCTCGATCGCTTCGAGGCCATGGAGGCGGCCGATCCAGGCAACGCGTATGCATTGGCCAGCCGTGCCCAGGTTGAGTTCCAACTGGGGCGGTTTGACCGGGCCATAGAGCTTCAGTCCGCGCTGACCCGGGTGGTGCCACGGCAGGCGGCGGCATGGTTCAACCTGGGGTTCATGCTCGAACGGGCCGACCGACTCGAAGCCGCTGAAGCGGCATTCCGGAAAGCCGCGGACCTTGCACCGGGAATGGACCGTGCCTGGTACGGTCTCGGTCTGGTCCTGATACGTTTGCGCCGCCTCGACGAGGCTGTTGACGCGCTGCGCAAGAATACGGAACTGCAGCCCATGAGCCCTTACGGCTGGTACCAACTGGCCAGGGTGCATGTTGACCGGCATCAACCCGAGGAGGCGGTGAAGATCATTCACCATCTGCGAGGGTTCGAGCCCAAGGTCGCCGACCAGTTGGAGCGTGAGACCGGCTTGCGCGCTACCGCACCAGTCTGAAGTGTTTCCTGGTCGCTCTTCACCCGGCGTGGCCGGGAGGTCGAGCCGTGGCTGACGGCAGACGTTCCGTGCGGAGGGACGTGGTCACGAACAACCCGCAAGGGCGTTTTTGGAGACAGGAGACATGGAAATATCAGAAAACCATCGCCAGTACTGGCGAAAAAACCTGAATATCACGGCCATTCTGCTGGTGATCTGGTTTGTGGTGACATTCATTGTGAGCTATTTCGCCCGGGACCTCAGTTTCAACTTCTTCGGCTGGCCTTTCAGTTTCTGGATGGGCGCGCAGGGGTCGTTGATCGTGTATTGCGTGATCATCTGGTTCTATGCCCGCTACATGAGCAAGTTGGACCAGGAACACGGCGTGGCCGAAGAGGAGTGACACCAAGGCTGGAATTTTGGGGATGATGCCGGCGACGCAAGTTGCGCGGCGGCGACCAAAGCCTTCAGATAGGGCCCCAACAAGGAGGTCTACCGCTGGCATGTGGGGGTTATCGTTTTCGGAGATGCTGGGCCTGCCATGGGCGTGGATCGGTGATATCTTTCTGCTGGCCACCATCGGTCTGTACGCGGGCATCGGCTTCATGAGCCGCACCCGTGTCTGACCAGCCCATGCGGTGACGGGGTGGAGCGCCCCTGGGCCCGCACGAAATGACACGACAGGCCTCCGGGATCAGCCGTTTTCTTTTGTCAGTTTGCATTCAGTTTCCCGTAAGACCAAGGTCAGTGCTGACTCCCAGAATGGATCCCATCCTCAATTTGAGGGTGAAAATTTTAGGAGACATCACATGGCAACTTCATCGGCCGCTCGGCCCATGACCCCCGAAGAGAAGAAGGTGATCTTCGCCTCTTCGCTGGGCACCGTTTTTGAATGGTACGACTTCTATCTGTACGGTTCCCTCGCGGCGATCATCGCCAAGCAATTCTTCAGCGGACTGGATGCCGGCTCGGCATTCATCTTCGCGTTGCTGGCCTTCGCGGCGGGCTTCATCGTGCGTCCTTTCGGCGCCATCGTGTTCGGCCGCCTGGGCGACATGATCGGTCGCAAGTACACCTTCCTCGTGACCATCCTGATCATGGGCCTGTCCACCTTCATCGTGGGCATCCTGCCGAACTACGCCTCCATCGGTGTGGCCGCCCCGGTCATCCTGATCGCGTTGCGCATGCTGCAGGGCCTGGCCCTGGGCGGTGAATACGGCGGCGCCGCCACCTACGTGGCCGAGCACTCGCCGCAGAACAAACGCGGCGCCTACACCTCCTGGATTCAGACCACGGCGACCCTGGGGCTGTTTTTGAGCCTGATGGTGATTCTGGGCACGCAAACCCTGCTTGGCCCGGAGAAGTTCGCTGATTGGGGCTGGCGCGTTCCGTTCGTCGTGTCCATTCTGCTGCTGGCCATTTCGGTGTGGATTCGCCTGTCCATGAACGAATCTCCGGCCTTTGCCAAGATGAAGGCGGAGGGCAAGACTTCCAAGGCGCCGATTTCCGAGGCTTTCGGGCAATGGAAAAACCTGAAGATCGTGATTCTGGCCCTGATCGGCCTGACCGCCGGCCAGGCCGTGGTCTGGTATTCCGGCCAGTTCTACGCGCTGTTCTTCCTGACGCAGGCGCTCAAGGTGGACGGGGCCACCGCCAACATCTATGTGGCGTTGTCCCTGGTGATCGGCACACCGTTCTTCATCGTCTTTGGTGCCTGGTCCGACAAAATCGGACGCAAGCCCATCATCATGGCGGGCTGCCTGCTGGCCGTGCTCACCTATTTCCCGGTGTTCGAGGCGCTGACCAAGGCCGCCAACCCCGATCTGTACGCCGCCCAGCAGAAGAACAAGGTGACTGTCAGCGCCGATGCTAGCGAGTGCTCCTTCCAATTCAACCCCACGGGCACGGTGAAGTTCACCAGTTCGTGTGACATCGCCAAGCAGGTGCTGGCCGGTTCCTCGGTGAGCTACGACAACGTGGCCGGCCCGGCAGGCGCGCCCGCGAAGATCAAGATCGGCGAGACCGAGATCACCAGCTACTCTTCCAAGGGGCTGCCAGCGGACGAGGCCAAGAAAAAGGACGGCGAGTTCAAGAAGGCCGTGTCCGAGGCGCTCAAGGCCGCTGGCTATCCCGCCAAGGCTGACATGAGCAAGGTGGACAAGGTGACAGTGATCGCCATTCTGACCTACCTCGTGATTCTCGTGACCATGGTGTACGGCCCGATCGCGGCCATGCTGGTGGAACTGTTCCCCACCCGCATCCGTTACACGTCCATGTCCCTGCCGTATCACATCGGCAACGGCTGGTTCGGCGGCCTGCTGCCTACCACGGCCTTCGCCATCGTGGCGCAGACCGGGAACATGTACAACGGCCTGTGGTATCCGATCATCGTGGCGGGCATGACCTTCGTGGTCGGCATGTTGTTCGTGAAGGAAACCAAGGACGTGGACATCTACGCCCGCGACTGATTCTGGCGGTCGAATCCACCTGGAGCCGGGCCGATCCCGGCCGGTTCCAGTCCGGGCCCTCCGAGCGAGGGCTCTTTTTTTGAAGGGAAAGAATGATGTGGAAAATTGCTGTGGCCTTTGTGGCGTTCGCCGCGCTGGCGCTTTTCGTTCTGAGCAAGGGAGGCGACATCGACATCAGCGGCGAGAAGCATGGCGTTGAAACCGGGCACCCGAGCGAGACGGCCGCATCCGGGCCCGCGCCCTCGGCCAGTGCGGCCAAGTAAGCCCGGTCGCGCTGGGGTTTGCCCTGTGCCATGAGCGCTTCGACGCGCTAGACTTCAACGTCGGCGATTTGTGGAGTGGCGCGTGAGATATGCAAAAACCCAGGCGGGGCAAGAGGCGTTCAAATCTCGGTCCCAGGCGCTGACACCGCGGCAACGTTCGGCGTTCATTCTGTTCGATGGTCGCAAAACGCTGGATGATGTGCTGGCCATGACGGCGGGCCTTGGCGTGCTGAAGGAAGACGTCGACCACATGGTGGCGGCCGGATTGCTGGAGGCGGTATCGCCAGGCCCGGCGACCGAGGCCCAGCCGGTTTTCACGACGTCACCCACGCAGGCGCAAGGGGCTTCACCAGGGACTGTTGCGTCGGGCCTTGAGGGACTGACATTGGCGGAGCGTTATGCCCGCGCATGGCCGATTGCAACACAGCTCACGGCCAGTTTGGGGCTTCGGGGGTTTCGGCTGAACCTGGCGGTCGAAGCCGCCAACGGATACGAGCAGCTGCGTGATCTGCTGCCCCGCATCCAGGAGGCGGTTGGGCACGAAAAGGCCTTGCCCCTGGCACGCCTGTTCCAGGAGTAGCGCTCCCTCACGGCGAGGGCCGGCCACCCGATTCGGTTCGCGCGCAATGCCCGATCCCCGCGCCGGGTTTCGGCGGAAGCGCGGTCCACACGCACGACAAGGAATCCCATGAGACTGGCGCTGCTTTCCGACATTCATGCCAATCTCCAGGCTTTCGAAGCCTGCGTGGCGCATGCCCGGGCACAGGGAGCTCGGCGATTTGCCTTGCTGGGAGACCTGGTGGGGTACGGTGCCGAGCCGGCGCAGGTGCTGGAGCGGGTCATGACACTGGCCCGGGACGGCGCGATCGTTCTCAAGGGCAACCATGACGCGATGGCGCTGTGCCCGCCGGAAGGCGTGAAGGCGGTGGGCGAGGCCACCGCCGCATGGACCCACCAGCAACTCGACCCGGCGCAGCGGCAGTATTTGTCGGAACTGCCCTTGGTCAAACATGTGGAGGATCTGCTGCTGGTTCACGCCAGTGCCGACGCGCCGGAGAAGTGGCGCTATGTCGAAGACGAACGCAGTGCCGGCGCCAGCCTCGATGCGGCGTTGACGCAGGCCGGTGTGCGGTACGTGTTCGGGGGGCACGTTCATCATCAGTCGTTGTATTACCGTGGTACGGGGCGAAGCCTGATGCGATTCCGGCCCACTCCGGGCGTGGCGGTGCCCATGCCTCGGCACCGGCACTGGGTCGCCACCATCGGTTCGGTGGGTCAACCGCGCGACGGCGATGCCCGAGCCATGTATGCCCTGTTCGACATGGCTGCGGCACAGTTGACTTTCCATCGCGTGGCCTATGACCATCACGCGGCGGCGGCGGCCATCCGGCGCGCCGGTTTGCCGGAATTTTTCGCGCAGCGGCTGGAGGAAGGGCGATGAAGGTGATGGAGCCTGGCGAGTCGCTCGACGGATTCGTGATCGAGGAATGCATGCACTCCGGCGGCATGGCGCACATCTACCGCGTGCACTACGCCGACGGCCGGCGCGACCCCGGCTTCCCCATGGTGATGAAGGTGCCGCGCATGACACCCGGCGACGGCGCTGAAAACATCGTCAGCTTCGAGGTCGAGCACCAGATCATGCAGGTGCTCACCGGCAACCACGTGCCCCGGTTCGTGGCCGCGGGCGACCTGACCCATGTGCCCTACCTGGTCATGGAGTATGTTGAAGGCCGGACGCTGGACCACTGGCTGGAGCAGGAGGAGCCTCTGAGTGCGGACACCCTTGCCCATCTGGGCGCTGCCATGGCGCATGCGGTGCACAGCCTGCACAAGCAGAACGCCGTGCACCTGGACCTCAAGCCCGCCAACGTGCTGATCCGCCCGGACGGCAGGGCGGTTCTGCTGGACTTCGGTCTGTCCTGCCACGCGCACTATCCCGACCTGCTGGCCGAGCAGCTGCGCAAGGCGGTGGGCTCGCCCACCTGGATTTCTCCCGAGCAGGTGGTGGGCGTGCGTGGCGACCCGCGCAGCGACATCTTTGCCGTGGGCGTGATGCTGTACGAACTGGCCACGGGCAAGACGCCGTTCGGCACGCCCCAGACCGAGGGTGGCCTGCGCCAGCGCCTGTGGATGGATCCCCGGCCCCCGCGCATGCTGCGAGCGGACCTGCCCGAGTGGCTGCAGGAAGTGTTGCTGCGCTGCCTGGAGCCCGTGGCCGCCAACCGCTACCCTTCGGCCGCGCACCTGGCGTTCGACCTGACGCACCCGGAGCAGGTGAAGGTCACCGAGCGCGGGCGCAAGCTGCAGGGCACCGGTTTCTGGACGCACTTCAAGCGCTGGCTACGGGCCGCGGGCATGCACTACCAACCCAGCCCGATCCCCGCGCAGCAGGTGGAGGACGTGCCCATCGTGATGGTCGCCGTGCCGCACAAGGACGTGACCGACGCCACGCTGTATTCGCTGCGCCAGGCCGTGGCGCGTTCGCTGGGCATCCGGCCCGGCGCGCGCCTGGCCTGCGTGACCGTCATTTCACCCGGGGAAACCTCTGCGTCCAGCGACGAACACAGCGAGACACAGGTACACCGGCGGTATCTTGCGATGATGCGGCAGTGGGCCCAGCCGCTGGATCTGGACAACCACCAAACCTCCTACCATGTGCTGGAATCCACCGACGTGGCCCGCGCGTTGCTGCGTTACGCGGAAGGCAACCAGGTCACCATGATCGTCATGGGCGCGGCCACGCACGGGGTGCAGATGCAGCGCTTCGTGGCCACCGTGCCGATCAAGGTGGCCATGGAGGCGCCGTGCACCGTGATCCTGGTGAAGCAGTCGCTGCCTTTCGAGGCGCTGGTGGATCGCAGGATGCAGGAAAAAATCGAGCGCGACGCGCCCTTCTGAACCTATCGCCTGAACTTGCCGTCCGCGTTCACGATGGACAGGTCGGCGAAGTCCAGTCCCGTGTGGTCGGTCGGGCTGTAGCTCAATTCGAGCCCGCCCAGATTGAAACCTTCCATGCTCTCCAGGGCGCTGATGAGCTTGGCCCGATTCGGGAGAGGGCCGGCGCGCCGCAGTGCTTCCACCAGCACTTTGGCGCTGGCAAAGCCCTCCAATACCGCTGGCGAAAGCTCAAAGTTGCTCTGCTGCCGAGCCAAGTCCTGGGCTTCCTTGACCATGGGGTACGACGCAGCGCGTTCCGAGGGCAGCACCTGCGTGATGATGATGCCACGCCCGGCCTGTCCCAACAGCTTGACGAAGCCTGCGGAGGCGTTGTTGGACAGCGTGACCACTTGCACGGATGAACCCGCCGCGCGCAGGGCTTTCACGCCGTCGGCCACTGCGGTGCCCGAGCCTATCCAGATGACTGCCTGCGGGTTGGCCTGGATCAGTCCCGCCACCAGGCTGGCGTGATCAGGTTTGTCGCGATTGAACTTCAACACGGTCACCGGTTTCAAGGCCGCCTTGTCCAGGCCCTGCTGCGTGCCTTCCAGGCCGTCCCGCCCGAAGGAGTCGTCCACGTGCACGACAGCGATTCGGTTGATGCCCACGGTGGCCAGGTGCTCCACAGCCTTCTGCGCCTCGCGCTGGTAGCTGGATCGCACGTTGAACACCTGGCGTATGACGGGGTGATGCAGCACCATGGCGCCGGTGGAGGGGCCGATCAGCGCCACATCATGCTTGGCAAGAAGCGGCAGCATGGCCTCGGTGTGCGGCGTGCCCCGGTTCATGAACATCGCCAGGACCTTTTTCTCCTCGATCAGGACGCGGGCGTTTTCCGTGGCGAGCTTGACATCGAATTTGTCATCCAGGGTCAGCAGTTCGATTTTTTCTCCCCGTATCCCCCCCTTCGCGTTGATGCTGTCCAGATACAACCTGGCGCCGGCCATGGATTCCCTGACGGTGGCCGCGACGGCGCCTGTGACACCGACCGTCTGACCGATCAGGATCTGGGCGTGAGCACCGGATGCAAGAAAAGCAGCCAAAAATAGGGCAAGACGGCGGAACGTGTTCATCTCAGGGCTCCTGACGAAAGGGCAAGGGTACTCTGGCTGGGTGACGGCGGCATTCGTGTAACTACGTAAGCTGGCGCCTGCCCTGACGCCTGCGATCGACCTTCAACCCACTGAGGGCTTCAGGGCAGACAAACAGATGGCGTTCAAGTTGAACAGACGTGGCCGGCCAGAACGGGGCGATGTGTCCCTAGAATGTCTGCCCTGCCCTCGAAAGCCCCTTCCATGACCCAAGGACTGATACGCATCCGCGGCGCACGCCAGCACAACCTGAAGAACCTGGATCTGGACATCCGCACCGGCGAGCTGACGGTGGTCACCGGCCCCAGCGGTTCGGGCAAGTCCAGCCTGGTGTTCGACACCCTGTTCGCCGAGGGCCAGCGCCGTTATGTGGAAACGTTTTCCGCCTACGCGCGCCAGTTTCTCGACCGCATGGACAAACCGGCGGTGGACAGGCTCGACGGGGTGCCGCCCGCCATCGCCATCGATCAGACCAACCCGGTTCGCAGTTCGCGCTCCACCGTGGGCACGATGACCGAACTCAACGACCACCTGAAATTGCTGTTCGCGCGCGCGGGCGACCTGTTCGACAGGGTGACGGCGTCCCTGGTGCGGCACGACGTACCGGACAGCATCTATGCGGAGCTGCGGGTTCGGGCCGGAACGGACGATCCCCGATTGGTCGTGACGTTTCCGGTCGAACTCCCGGGCGGGACCAGCGACGAGGAACTTGCGCAGTGGCTTTCGGCCAGCGGCTTCACCCGCGTGCAGGCCCAGCGCGAGGTGGCCACGCCGACCGGGCCGCGAAAGCTGCTGGACGTCGTGGCTGACCGATTTCGCCTGGGGGGCGTGGAGCGGGCGCGGGCCATCGAGGCGATCGAGGTGGCGCTCCGGCGCGGCGGCGGGCGGCTCAGCGTGCACCGTCTGCGCGACGGGGAGGACGCGGAGGTCTGGCGTTTCTCCAGTGGGCTGCATTGCCCCGAGAGTGACCTGCGCTATGCCGAGCCGATTCCGTCGATGTTTTCGTTCAATTCGGCGGTGGGCGCCTGTGAAACCTGTCGGGGGTTCGGCCGGGTGATCGGCGTGGACTACGGGCTGGTCATCCCCGACGAAAGGCTGACACTGCGCGCCGGGGCGATCAAGCCGCTGCAGACGCCCGCATGGAAGGAGGCCCAGGACGACCTGATGCGCCACGCCGAGGCTGCCGGCATTCCCCGGGATACCCCCTGGAGCCGTCTCACGCCCGAGCAGCGTCACTGGGTGATCGATGGCTCGCCGAACTGGAACGGCAAATGGAACCAGCAATGGTATGGCGTGAAGCGTTTCTTCGGCTACCTGGAAACCAAGGCCTACAAGATGCATATCCGGGTGTTGCTGTCGCGTTACCGCAGCTACACCACCTGCCCCTCGTGCAACGGCGCGCGGCTCAAGACCGACAGCCTGCTCTGGCGCATCGGCAGCAAGGAGGACGCCGACGCGGTGCTGGCGCCTTCCGGGCGGTTCATGCCCCAGGGCGTGTCGTGGAGTCGCGCCGAGCTCGAAGCCTTGCCCGGCCTGTGCCTGCACGACCTGATGCTGCTGCCCATCGACAAGCTGCGGCAGTTCTTCGAGCGCCTGACATCCGTTCGCCCCGAGCCCGTTGAGGGGCTCGCGTCCCCGTCGGCCACCCCAGCCCGCTCCGGCGACGCGCAGGCCCTCAAGCTGCTGTTCGAGGAAATCACCACGCGCCTGAAGTACCTGAGCAACGTGGGCATCGGCTACCTCACGCTGGACCGGCAAAGCCGCACGCTGAGTGGCGGCGAGGTGCAGCGCATCAACCTCACCACGGCGCTGGGCACCTCGCTGGTGAACACGCTGTTCGTGCTGGACGAGCCCAGCATCGGCCTGCATCCGCGCGACATGAACCGCATCATCGACGCCATGCAGCGCCTGCGCGACGCCGGTAACACCCTGGTGGTGGTGGAGCACGACCCCGCCGTGATGCTGGCGGCCGACCGCATGCTCGACATGGGCCCCGGGCCGGGCGAGCGCGGCGGGCAGATCGTGTTCGACGGCACGCCGGACGAACTGCGCCGGGCGGACACGCTGACCGGTGCCTACCTCGGGGGGCGAAAACAGATCGGCATGGGCTTCAGGCGCATGGTGACCGAGGCCACCCCGCGGCTGATTCTCGAAGGCGCGCGCGAGCACAACCTGCGGAATGTGTCGGTGGAGTTTCCGCTGCAGCGACTGGTCACCGTGACCGGCGTCAGCGGCTCCGGCAAGTCCAGCCTGATCCAGGATGTGCTGGCGCCCGCGTTGTTGCGCCACTTCGGCAAGGCCACCGAAACGCCCGGCGCGCACGACCGGCTGCTGGGGGCCGACCATCTGGCCGACGTGGTGTTCGTGGACCAGTCGCCCATCGGCAAGACCGCCCGCTCCAACCCCGTGAGCTACGTGGGCGCGTGGGATGCCCTGCGCGAGATCTTCGCCAACGCGCCGCTGGCGCGCCAGCGCGGCTACACCGCCAGCAAGTTCAGCTTCAACAGCGGCGACGGCCGCTGCCCCACCTGCGGCGGCTCGGGCTTCGAGCATGTGGAAATGCAGTTCCTGAGCGACGTGTACCTGCGCTGCCCCGACTGCGACGGCAAGCGTTACCGTCCCGAAATCCTGGAGGTCAGGATCGAGCGCCTCGCTCGCAGCTTCAGCGTGGCCGACGTGCTGGACCTCACGGTCAGCGAGGCGGTGGCCCAGTTCGCCAACGACCGGGAGGTGGTCCGTGCCCTGCAGCCCATTGTGGACGTGGGCCTGGAATATGTGAAACTGGGGCAGCCCGTACCCACCTTGTCGGGGGGCGAGGCGCAGCGGCTCAAGCTCGCAGGCTTCCTGGCCGAAGCGGCAAAAACGGGCAGCGCCAGCCGCCAACCCATGGCGCGCAAAGGCACGCTGTTTCTCTTCGACGAACCCACCACGGGCCTACACTTCGACGACATCGCCAAGCTCATGCGCGCCCTGCGCAAGCTGCTCGATGCCGGGCACTCCCTCATCGTGATCGAGCACAACCTGGACGTGATCCGCGCCAGCGACTGGTTGATCGACCTTGGCCCCGAAGGGGGCGACGCCGGCGGCTGCATCGTGGCGGAGGGCCCGCCCGAGGATCTCCGGCAGCACCCTGCCTCGCACACCGGTGCCGCGCTGCGCGCGTACGAGCAAGCACTGGGCACCGGCGCGCCGCAGGCCGGAGAAGGCCGATCACTATATATAAGTGAGCAAGAAAGAGCCAGTCGACGCTGGAGTCAATCGAAAAACGCCATTGAAATCGTGCATGCCCGCGAACACAACCTGAAGAACATCAGCGTGGACATTCCGCTGGGCCGCTTCAACGTGGTCACGGGCGTGAGCGGCTCCGGCAAGTCCACGCTGGCGTTCGACATCCTGTTCAACGAAGGTCAGCGCCGCTACCTCGAAAGCCTCAACGCCTACGCGCGCAGCATCGTGCAGCCCGCCGGCCGGCCCGAGGTGGACGCGGTGTACGGCATCCCGCCCACCGTGGCCATCGAGCAGCGCCTGAGTCGTGGCGGGCGCAAGTCCACCGTGGGCACGGTCACCGAGGTCTGGCATTTCCTGCGCCTGCTCTACGTCAAGCTCGGCACGCAGCACTGCATCCACGACGGTGCTGCGGTGCAGCCGCAGACGCCGCAGAGCATTGCCGCGCAGTTGATGAAGCACTTCCGCGGGCAGCACATCGGCCTGCTTGCGCCCCTGGTGCAAAACCGCAAGGGCGTGTACACCGAACTGGCCGATTGGGCGCGGCCGCGCGGCTACACCCACCTGCGGGTGGACGGCAACTTCCTGCCGACCACCGCCTTTCCGCGCCTGGACCGCTTCAAGGAGCACACCATCGAGTTGCCCGTGGCCAGCCTGGACATCGCGCCCGAGCAGGAGGACGCGCTGCGCCAGGCACTGGCGCGCGCGCTGGAGCTGGGCAAGGGTGTGGTGCACGTGCTCAGCCATCTGGACGGCCTGCGCGAGGCCATGGTCGATGGCACCTCCACCGCCGGCATCGGCACGCTCACCGTGTATTCCACCCTGCGTGCCTGCCCGGTGTGCGCCACCTCCTACGCCGAGCTGGATCCGCGCCTGTTCAGCTACAACAGCAAGCACGGCTGGTGCCCCGACTGCGTGGGCACGGGCGTCAAGCTCAGCAAGGAGCAGCGCAAGGTGTTCGACGACTCCGTGCGCGCCGACGACGCGCAGGGCCGCGAGCAGAGCTTTGCCGAGCCCGAGGTGGACGACCTGGCCGACGAGGCCTGTCCCACCTGCCACGGCACGCGCCTGAACGCCACGGCCCGGGCGGTGAAGTTCGGCGTGACCTCCGCCACCGATGCCACGGCGCTGTCCATCACCGACCTGGCCCGCATGTCCGTCACCGACATGCGCGCCTGGTTCGACACCGTGACCCTGCAGGGTCGCGAAGCCGACATCGCCCGCGACCTCATTCCGGAGATCAAGGCGCGGTTGGAGTTTCTGGAAGAGGTGGGCCTGGGCTACCTCACGCTGGACCGGGGCGCGCCCACGCTCAGCGGCGGCGAGGCGCAGCGCATCCGGCTGGCCGCGCAACTGGGCAGCAACCTGCAAGGCGTGTGCTACGTGCTGGACGAACCCACCATCGGATTGCACGCCCGCGACAACCAGATCCTGCTCAAGGCCTTGCAGACGCTCAGCCACAAGGGCAACACCCTGGTGGTGGTGGAGCACGACGAAGACACCATCCGCGCCGCCGACCACATCATCGACATCGGCCCCGGCGCGGGCAAGCGTGGCGGCCGGCTGGTGGCCCAGGGCGGGGTGACCGACCTGGCGCAGGCGCAGGACTCGCAGACCGGCCGCTACCTGCTGCACGCCATGAAGCATCCCCTGCATCCGCGGCGCGACGTGACCCTGGGCGGCGATGCCGACGCTCCCTGCCTTACCGTGCACGGCGCGCAGTTGCACAACCTGCGCCAGCTCACCGTGGCCGTGCCCCTGCAGCGCCTGGTGGTGGTCACCGGGGTGAGCGGCTCGGGCAAGTCCACGCTGGCGCGCGACGTGCTGCTGGCCAATGTGCAGACCGCCGTGGCCCGGCGTTCCACCAAGGCCGGGCGCGACGCGCTCGCCGCCGGCGCAGGCATGGCCTGGACCGGTTGCAGCGGCGTCACCGGCTTCGAGACCATCGACCGCGTGCTGGAGGTGGACCAGACGCCCATCGGCAAGACGCCCCGCTCCTGCCCGGCGACCTACATCGGCTTTTGGGACACCATCCGCAAGCTGTTCGCCGAAACGCTGGAGGCCAAGGCCCGCGGCTACAGCGCCAGCCGCTTCAGCTTCAACACCGGCGACGGGCGCTGCCCCAGTTGCGAAGGGCAGGGCATACGCACCATTGCCATGAGCTTTCTGCCGGACGTGAAGGTGCCGTGCGAAACCTGCCACGGCGCGCGCTTCAACCCCGAGACGCAGGCCGTCACCTGGCGCGGCAAGAACATCGGCGACGTGCTGCAGATGGAGGTGGACGAGGCGGTGACGTTCTTCGCTTCCATGCCCCACATCGCGCATCCGCTGCAACTGCTCAAGGACGTGGGCCTGGGCTACCTCACGCTGGGTCAGCCTTCGCCCACGCTGTCCGGCGGCGAGGCGCAGCGCATCAAGCTCGTCACCGAACTGAGCAAGGTGCGCGACGACATCACGCGGCGCGGGCAGAAGGCGCCGCACACGCTGTACGTGCTGGACGAGCCCACGGTGGGGCTGCACATGGCCGACGTGGAAAAACTCATCCACGTGCTGCACCGCCTGGTCAACGGCGGCCACAGCGTGGTGGTGATCGAGCACGATCTGGACCTGATCGCCGAGGCCGACTGGGTCATCGATCTCGGCCCCGGAGGCGGCCAGAAAGGGGGGCGGGTGGTGGCGCAGACGACGCCGGAGCAGCTGGTCCGCCAGGGCACCCCCACCGGCACCGCCCTCGGGCCGGTGCTCGCGCGCCGCTGAGGTTCGGCACGATGCGGTGGGATTTTGCTATCTATTTTGATGCCTCGATGTCCGTTTGACGCTGGGTTTTGGCCGTTTTTTCTTAAAAAATGGAAAAACGGCTGACCCGGCGCTGGACTCGACCGCGTCAGGCCCCGACGCGATCGGGCAGCATGCGCAGCAGGGTGTTGTCCCGCTTGATGTAGTGATGGAAGAGCGCCGCCAGCGCGTGCGCACCGATCAGGAAATAGCCCACATTGCCGATCAACTCGTGCACGCCCTTGATCTGTTTTGCGAGCGCCTTGTCGGGGCCGATCAGCGCGGGCAGCTCCAGGCCGAAAAATGGAATCGGCTTGCCGGCGGCGCTCAGGGTCAGCCACCCGGCCAGCGGCATGCCGATCATGAACACATACAGGGTGGCATGGGCCGCCGACGCGGAAAGCGCCTGCCATTTCGAGGGGGCGGGCTGGATGCGCGGCACCGGGTGCCGCGCGCGCAGCCACACCCGCAGCCAGACCAGCCCGAACACCAGCAAACCCAGCATGAAGTGCAGGCTCTTCATCGCCTCCCGGGGCACCGTGCCTTTGGCGAACAGCGCACGCAGCTCGATGCTCGCGTAGGTGGCCACGAACAGGGCCAGCATGACCCAGTGCAGGGCGATGGACAGGGTGTGATACCGGTCGGCTGTCTTGTGGAAATTCATTTTTACCTCCTTGCGTTGAACGAACTTCAACTTTAAGGAGGCTGGATGAATCCGGAATGAACAGGCGCGCCTTCCGCGCCGACGGGTGGCTGGCGCCTGCCTCGCGCGTCTTCAGCCGGCGCTGCCCAACGCCAGCCCGGCGTGCTCGCGCAGCGGGTGGAAGTGGATCTTGGGGAAACGCTCCTGGGCCAGCCGCACGTCGTAGGGCGAGGTGCAGAGGTAGGCGAGGGCGTGCGCCGCGTCAGTGGCCATGCGCTGCGGGTAGGCGTGGGTGAACTCGCGCAGTTCCGCCGGGGTGTCGGCGGTGATCCAGCGCGCGCCGGTGTAGGGGCAGCCTTCGAGGCGCACGTCGCAGTCGTATTCCGTCTTCAGGCGGTGCTGCACCACTTCGAACTGAAGCTGGCCCACGGCCCCCAGCAGCATCGGGCCGCCGACCTCGGGCTTGAACACCTGGATGGCGCCTTCCTCGCCGAGCTGCTCCAGCCCGGTCTGCAGCTGCTTGGTGCGCAGCGGGTTCTTCAGAATCACGGTCATGAACAGTTCGGGGGCGAAGAAGGGCAGGCCGGTGAACTGCAGGCTGGCACCATCGGTGATGGTGTCGCCCAGTTGCACGCCGCCGTGCGTGGTGAAGCCGATGATGTCGCCGGCATAGGCCTCGTCCACCGCCTCGCGCCGCTGCGACATGAAGGTGACGACCGAGGTCGGGCGCAGTTCCTTGGCGGTGCGCTGGACCCGTAGCTTCATGCCCGGCGTGTATTTTCCCGAAGCCACGCGCACGAAGGCGATGCGGTCGCGGTGGTTAGCGTCCATGTTGGCCTGGACCTTGAACACCACACCGGCGAAGCCCTGGTCGTCCGGCGCGACGGTTTTCTCGACGAGCTGGCCGTTCACCGGCAGCGAACTCTTGCGTGGCCCGGGCGGGGGCGCGAGATCGACCAGCGCGTCCAGCACCTCCATCACGCCAAAGTTGTTCACGCCGGAACCGAAGAACACCGGCGTCTGCTTGCCCGCCAGGAAGGCCTCGCGGTCGAAGGCGGGCGAGGCGCCTGTGGCCAGCTCCATGCTTTCCAGCGCGGTGTCGAATTCGTGCCCGAAACGGGCCTGCAGTGTGGCCGTGTCCGCCAGGGGAAGGGCCTCGAAATCCTGCGGGCGGCGCTCGCTGCCGGCTTCGAACACCGTCATCGCTTGCGTGCGCAGGTTGATGATGCCGCCGAAGGTCTTGCCCTGACCCACCGGCCAGGTCATGGGCACGCAAGGCATGCCCAGCTCGCGTTCCACCTCGTCCAGGATGTCCAGCGGGTCGCGCACCTCGCGGTCCATCTTGTTCACGAAGGTGATGATGGGCGTGTCGCGCTGGCGGCAGACCTCGATCAGCCGGCGCGTCTGTGCTTCCACGCCGTTGGCCGCGTCGATCACCATCAGCGCCGAGTCCACGGCCGTGAGCACGCGGTACGTGTCCTCGGAAAAGTCCTTGTGGCCGGGCGTGTCCAGCAGGTTGATGACGTGGTCGCGGTACAGCATCTGCATCACCGACGACGCCACCGAAATGCCGCGCTGCTTTTCGATCTCCATCCAGTCGCTGGTGGCATGGCGCGACGCCTTGCGCGCCTTCACCGAGCCGGCGATCTGGATCGCACCCGAGAACAGCAAGAGCTTCTCGGTCAGCGTGGTCTTGCCCGCGTCGGGGTGGGAGATGATGGCAAAGGTGCGGCGGCGCCGTGTTTCGGGGGCGTAGGACACAGGGGTTCCAGAAAAGCTTCGGGGGTGCGGCAGCGCCGCAGAAGAGTCGGGGCCGTCAAAGCCAGAACCTGGCGGCTCCGAACGGCCCCGGATACACC